>JAQGMU010000138.1 GCA_028292195.1 Ramlibacter sp.
ATCGCCAACACCGAGAACCGCAAGGTCTGGGCCTTCCTCGGCGACGGCGAGATGGACGAAGTGGAGTCGCTCGGCGCCATCGGCGTGGCGGCCCGCGAAGGCCTCGACAACCTGATCTTCGTCGTCAACTGCAACCTGCAGCGGCTGGACGGCCCGGTGCGCGGCAACGGCAAGATCATCCAGGAGCTGGAAGGCGAATTCCGCGGCGCCGGCTGGAACGTCATCAAGCTGATCTGGGGCAGCTACTGGGACCCGCTGCTGGCCCGCGACAAGGAAGGCATCCTGCGCAAGGTGATGATGGACGTCGTCGACGGCGACTACCAGGCGATGAAGGCCAACGACGGCGCGTTCGTGCGCAAGAACTTCTTCGGCCGCCATCCCAAGCTGCTGGAGATGGTCGCCAAGATGAGCGACGAGGACATCTGGCGCCTGAACCGCGGCGGCCACGACCCGCAGAAGGTCTACGCGGCGTACCACAAGGCCGTCAACACCAAGGGCAAGCCCACGGTGATGTTGATCAAGACGGTCAAGGGCTTCGGCATGGGCAAGGCCGGCGAAGGCAGGAACATCGCCCACCAGGCCAAGAAGCTGGGCGACGACGACATCCGTGCCTTCCGCGACCGCTTCAGCATCCCGATCCCGGACGAGAAGCTGGCCGAGATCCCGTTCTACAAGCCGGAAGAAAACACCCCGGAGATGCAGTACCTGCACGCCCGCCGCAAGGCCCTGGGCGGCTACCTGCCCAAGCGTCGGGCGAAAGCCGACGAGCAGCTCAAGGTGCCGGGGCTCGAAGCCTTCAAGACGGTGACGGATGCCACCGCCGAAGGCCGCGAGATCTCCACCACCCAGGCTTACGTGCGCGTGCTGACGGCGCTGCTGCGAGACAAGGAGCTCGGCCCGCGCGTGGTGCCGATCCTGGTCGACGAGGCCCGCACCTTCGGCATGGAAGGCCTGTTCCGCCAGATCGGCATCTACAACCCGGCCGGCCAGCAGTACACGCCGCAGGACCGCGACCAGGTCTCCTACTACAAGGAAGACGTGGGCGGCCAGATCCTGCAGGAAGGCATCAACGAAGCGGGCGGCATGTCCAGCTGGATCGCCGCGGCCACCAGCTACAGCACCAGCAACCGCATCATGATCCCGTTCTACATCTACTACTCGATGTTCGGGCTGCAGCGCGTGGGCGACCTGTGCTGGGCGGCCGACGACATGCAGGCCCGCGGCTTCCTGCTGGGCGGCACCTCGGGCCGCACCACGCTGTACGGCGAAGGCCTGCAGCACTAGGACGGGCACAGCCACATCCTGGCCGGCACCATCCCGAACTGCGTGAGCTATGACCCGACCTTCGCCCACGAAGTGGCGGTGATCATGCAGCACGGCCTGCAGCGCATGGTGGAGAAGCAGGAGAACGTCTTCTACTACATCACGCTGCTGAACGAGAACTACCCGATGCCGGGCCTCACGGCCGGCACCGAGGAACAGATCGTGAAGGGCATGTACCTGTTCAAGCCGGGCGCCGCCGGCAAGCAGAGGGTGCAGCTGCTCGGCTCCGGCACCATCCTGCGCGAGTCGATCGCGGCGCAGGACCTGCTGGCCAGGGAATGGGGCGTGCAGGCCGACGTCTGGAGCTGCCCCAGCTTCAACGAGCTGGGCCGCGAAGGCCTGGACTGCGAGCGCCAGAACCTGCTGCATCCGGATGCCGCGCCCAAGGTGGCCTTCGTCACGCAGCAGCTGGACAAGAGCACCGGCCCGGTGGTTGCCTCCACCGACTACGTGAAGCAGTATGTCGACCAGATCCGCGCCTTCATTCCCAAGGGCCGGACGTACAAGGTGCTGGGCACCGACGGCTTCGGCCGCAGCGATTTCCGCAGCAAGCTGCGCGAGCACTTCGAGGTGAACCGCCACTACATCGTGGTCGCCGCGCTGAAGGCGCTGGCGGAAGAGGGCACGGTGCCGGCAACGAAGGTGTCGGAGGCGATCAGGAAGTACAAGATCAAGGCCGACAAGATCAACCCGCTGTACGCCTGAGCACTCGCTCGTCCCCAACAACGATAAGGCCCGCCGCGGCCCTGGAGAACAAGAAACATGGCCCTCGTCGAAGTGAAGGTCCCCGATATCGGCGACTTCAAGGAAGTCGCCGTCATCGAGCTGCTGGTCAAGCCTGGGGACACCATCAAGGCGGAGCAGTCGCTGCTCACCGTGGAGTCCGACAAGGCCTCGATGGAGATCCCTTCCAGCCACGCCGGCGTGGTGAAGGAACTCAAGGTGAAGCTCGGTGACAACGTCGCCGAAGGCAGCGTGATCGCGCTGGTGGAAGTCGCCGGCAGCGCCGCTGCCGCGGCGCCTGCGCCCGCGCAGGCATCTGCCCCGGCTGCTGCACCCGCGCCTTCGGCGCCGCCCCCACCCCAACCCTCCCCCAGCGGGGGAGGTAGCCAAGCCATCGAAGTGAAGGTGCCGGACATCGGCGACTTCAAGGACGTGGCCGTCATCGAGTTGCTGGTCAAGCCCGGCGACACCATCAAGGCGGAACAGTCGCTGCTGACCGTGGAGTCCGACAAGGCCTCGATGGAGATCCCGTCCTCGGCTGCCGGCGTGTTGAAGGAGCTGAAGGTCAAGATCGGCGACAAGCTCAACATCGGCGACCTGATCGCGATCGTGCAGGGCAGTGGTGCTGCCGGCGCCGCGAGCCCCTCACCCCAACTCTCTCCCCAGAGGGGCGAGGGAGCAAGCCCGCCCGCAACAGCGGGTGCGCCGGCCGGGGAACGTACGCCGCCCACGGCCGCCCTGCCGCCGCACGAACCCGCCACGCCCTCGGGCAGCCTGCCGCATGCGTCGCCCTCCGTGCGCAAATTCGCCCGCGAGCTCGGCGTGCCGCTGGAAGAGGTGAAGGGCAGCGGGCCCAAGGGCCGCATCACGCAGGAAGACGTGCAGGCCTTCACCAAGGCCGTGATGTCGGGCGCGGCGCAGACCAAGGCGTCGGCGGCCAAGGCACCGGCGGGCGGTGGCGGCGAGGCGCTGGGCCTGTTGCCCTGGCCCAAGGTCGATTTCGCCAAGTTCGGCGCCATCGAGCGCAAGCCGCTGTCGCGCATCAAGAAGATCAGCGGCGCCAACCTGCACCGCAACTGGGTGATGATCCCGCACGTCTGCAACCATGACGACGCCGACATCACCGACCTGGAAGCCTTCCGCGTGGCGACCAACAAGGAAAACGAGAAGTCCGGCGTCAAGGTGACCATGCTCGGCTTCCTCATCAAGGCCTGCGTGGCCGCGCTGAAGAAATTCCCCGACTTCAACAGCTCGCTCGACGGCGAGGACCTGGTCCTCAAGAGCTACTACCACATCGGTTTTGCCGCCGACACGCCCAACGGCCTGGTGGTGCCCGTGATCAAGGACGCCGACAAGAAGGGCGTGCTGCAGATCAGCCAGGAAATGAGCGAGCTCGCGAAGAAGGCGCGCGAGGGCAAGCTCAGCCCTGCCGACATGTCGGGCGCCTGTTTCACGATTTCTTCGCTCGGCGGTATCGGCGGCAGGTACTTCACGCCGATCATCAATGCGCCGGAAGTCGCTATCCTTGGAGTTTGCAAGAGCCAGACCGAACCGGTCTGGGATGGCAAGCAGTTCCAGCCGCGGCTGAGGCTGCCGCTGTCGCTGTCGTGGGATCACCGGGTCATCGACGGCGCGTCAGCGGCACGTTTCAACGCTTACCTGGGGCAGATCCTGGCGGATTTCCGCCGCGTACTTCTCTAAGAACAAGCAATCAATGACAACAGTTGTGGTGGTGAAGAAAGCCGGGCAAATCGCGATCGCAGCAGACACCCTGGTGACCTTCGGCGACACCCGCCTGGCACACCGTTTCGAAGACAACACCAAGATCTTCCGCGTGGAAAGCGACGAGGGCCCGAGCTACATCGGCATGGCCGGCACCGTCGCGCATTTCCCGGTGCTGCGCAAGGCGATGGGTTCGATGCCGCGCGAAATCCTGCGGCTGGGCAGCAAGGACGAGGTGTTCGACACCTTCACCAAGCTGCATCCCTACCTGAAGGAAAACTTCTTCCTGCAGACGAAGGAAGAGGACAGCGACCCCTACGAGTCCAGCCAGTTCAGCGTGGTGATCGCCAATGCCAGCGGCATCTACGGCCTCTACAGCTATCGCGAGGTGTTCGAGTTCAAGGAGTTCTGGGGCATAGGGTCCGGGCGCAGCTTCGCACTGGGCGCCATGCATGCGGCCTACGCCAAGGCCAAGACCGCCAAGGAGATCGCGGAAGTCGGCATCGCCGCCGGTTGCGAGTTCGACCGCAATTCCGCGATGCCCTGCGATCTCTTCACACTCAAAGTGAAAGAAAAACAATGAGCACCCTGACGGAAGTGAAAGTCCCCGACATCGGGGACTTCAAGGAAGTGGCCGTGATCGAGCTGCTGGTGAAGCCGGGCGACACGGTCAAGGTGGAACAGTCGCTGGTCACCGTGGAAAGCGACAAGGCGTCGATGGAGATTCCTTCCACGCACGCGGGCGTGGTGAAGGACGTGAAGGTAAAGGTCGGCGACAAGGTTGCCGAAGGCACCGTGCTGCTGATGATCGAGGCTGCCGCGGGTGCATCGGCGCCGGCGCCGGCGCCGGCGGCCAAGGCTGCTGCTCCTGCCGCCGCTGCGGCGCCCGCTCCCGCGCCG
>JAQGMU010000153.1 GCA_028292195.1 Ramlibacter sp.
TGCGCCCGGAGCGGGCCAACTCCACCATCTGCTGTCGAAATTCCGCCGAATACGGCGGCATGAATCTGCGCATAACGGACGCCTCCTTTCAGGAAGGTAAGGTGTCCGCGAAATGGGGTCAACTTCAACCGATGCCTGTAGGGTGGGTTCGCGCAGCGACCCCACCACGCCCCCTTCCTACGCCTCGAGCAGGATGCGCAGCATGCGGCGCAACGGCTCCGCCGCGCCCCAGAGGAGCTGGTCGCCGATGGTGAAGGCGCCCAGGTACCCGGGCCCCATGGTCAGCTTGCGCAGCCGGCCGACCGGGATGCCCAGCGTGCCGGTGACGGCGACCGGGGTCAGGCCCTGCAGCGTGGCCTCGCGCGTGTTCGGCACGACGGTCACCCACTGGTTGTCGGCGGCGATCATGGCCTCGATGTCGGCCAGCGGCACGTCCTTCTTCAGCTTGAAGGTCAGGGCCTGGCTGTGGCAGCGCATGGTGCCGACGCGCACGCAGAAGCCGTCGACCGGCACTGCCGGCGCGCTGAAGCCGGCGCCCTGGCCCAGGATCTTGTTGGTCTCGGCGCCGGCCTTCCATTCTTCCTTCGACATGCCGTCGCCCAGGTCCTTGTCGATCCAGGGGATCAGCGAGCCGCCCAGGGGCACGCCGAAGTTGGTGGTCTCGTCGCCGCTCATGGACTGCTGGCGCGTCAGCACCTTGCGGTCGATTTCGAGGATGGCCGACTTGGGGTCATCGAGCAGGCCGCGGACTTCGGCGTTCAGCGTGCCGAACTGCGTGAGCAGCTCGCGCATGTGCTGGGCGCCGCCGCCGGAGGCGGCCTGGTAGGTCATGCTGGTCATCCACTCGACCAGGCCGGCCTTGTACAGCGCGCCCACGCCCATCAGCATGCAGCTGACGGTGCAGTTGCCGCCGATCCAGTTCTTGCCGCCCTTGGTGAGGGCGTTCCTGATCACCGGCAGGTTGACGGGGTCGAGGATGATGACGGCGTCGTCCTTCATCCGCAGGGTGGAGGCGGCGTCGATCCAGTGGCCGGTCCAGCCGGCGGCGCGCAGCTTGGGAAACACCTCGCCGGTGTAATCGCCGCCCTGGGCCGTGATGACGACGTCGCACTTCTTCAGCGCTTCGATGTCGAACGCGTCCTTGAGGGTCTTCTCGTTCTTCGCCTGGGCCGGGGCCTTGCCGCCGGCATTGGAGGTGGAGAAGAACATCGGCTCGATCAGTCCGAAGTCGCCTTCGGCCTGCATGCGGTCCACCAGGACCGAGCCGACCATGCCGCGCCAGCCGACGAGGCCGACCAGCGGTTGTTGTCCGTTCGAGAGTTTCATCGGTGCGCGCCTTTCAGTTTTTCAATCTGGTTCCCCGGCTCGCTCGGGCCGGGGAAGGGCGCGACGAACCGGAGCTTGCTAGCTCTTGGTGGTCTTCTTCGTAATGGCAGCCACGACGGCGTCGCCCATTTGCCGGGTGCCGACTTTGGTGCTGCCTGCAGAGAAGATGTCCGCCGTCCGCAGGCCCTGCGACAGCACGGCACTCACCGCGGACTCGATACGGTCAGCGGCTTGGGGCTGGTTGAGGGAGAAGCGAAGCATCATGGCGGCAGACAATATTGTAGCCAAAGGATTGGCCACGCCCTTGCCGGCGATGTCGGGCGCGCTGCCGTGGGACGGTTCGTACAGGCCCTGGTTGCTGGCGTTCAGGCTGGCCGAGGGCAGCATGCCGATCGAGCCGGTCAGCATGGCCGCGGCGTCCGACAGGATGTCGCCGAACATGTTGCCGGTGACGATCACGTCGAAGGCCTTGGGCGCCTTCACCAGCTGCATCGCGGCATTGTCCACATACATGTGGTCCAGCTTGATGTCCGGATACTGCTGGCCCACTTCGGTCACCACGTCCTTCCACAGCTGGAAGGTCTCCAGCACGTTGGCCTTGTCGACGCTGGTCACCCGCTTGCCGCGCTTGCGGGCGGCCTGGAAGGCGACGTGGGCGATGCGTTCGATCTCCGGCCGGGAGTAGCGCATGGTGTCGAAGGCTTCCTCGGCACCGGGGAAGTTGCCGTCCGGGGCGATGCGGCGGCCGCGCGGCTGGCCGAAATAGATGTCGCCGGTCAGCTCGCGGATGATCAGGATGTCCAGGCCGGAGACGAGTTCGGGCTTGAGGCTGGATGCGTCGGTCAGCTGTTCGTAGCAGATGGCCGGGCGGAAGTTGGCGAACAGGCCCAGGCTCTTGCGCAGGCCAAGGATGGCCTGCTCGGGGCGGAACTGGCGCTCCAGCTTGTCGTACTTCCAGTCACCGACCGCGCCGAACAGGATGGCGTCGGCTTCCCTGGCCAGCTTCAGCGTGGCTTCGGGCAGCGGGTGGCCGTGCTTGTCGTAAGCCATGCCGCCGACGTCGGCGCTCTCCAGTTCCAGCGGCAGGTCCAGGACCTTCAGGACCTTGAGGGCCTCGGCGACGATTTCGGTGCCGATGCCATCGCCCGGCAGCACTGCGATCTTCATGGGATTCTTCTTCTGTCTGGTTAGCTTTGCAGGGTGTGGGCGAGCCAGGGCTTGGTCGCGAGGCGCTCGGCTTCGTAGGCCTTGATCTTGTCGGACTGGCGCAGCGTGAGGCCGATGTCGTCGAAGCCGTTCAGCAGGCAGAACTTGCGGAACGGCTGCACGTCGAAGGGGATCTCCTCGCCTTGCGCCTTGACCACCACCTGGCGCTGCAGGTCGACGGTGAGCTCGTAGCCGGGGAAGGCAGCGACCTCGTCGAACAGCTGGGACACCGTGGCTTCCGGCAGCACGATCGGCAGTACGCCGTTCTTGAAGCAGTTGTTGAAGAAGATGTCGGCGAAGCTCGGGGCGATGAGCGCGCGGAAGCCGTACTGCTGCAGCGCCCAGGGCGCGTGCTCGCGCGACGAGCCGCAGCCGAAGTTCTTGCGCGCCAGCAGCACCGAGGCGTTCTTGTAGCGCGGCTGGTTCAGGATGAAGTCCGGGTTGGGCCTGCGGCTGGCGAGGTCCTGGCCCGGCTCGCCGTGGTCCAGGTAGCGCCACTCGTCGAACAGGTTGGGGCCGAAGCCGCTCTTGCGGATCGACTTCAGGAACTGCTTCGGGATGATGGCGTCGGTGTCGACGTTTTCACGGTCGATGGGGGCGGCGATGCCCTTGTGGATGACGAATTTGTCCATGGGTTCTCCAATCAGTCGAGGACAGAGCACCGCTTCGCTCGTGGTCTGTCCCCGAAGTTTCTAGTCAGTCGAGGACAGAGCACGGCTTCGCGCGTGGTCTGTCCCCGAAGTTATTTCTTTGCCTTGTCCTCGATCTTGTCGCCCACCTTCTGCACGTCCTGGCCGAAGCCGCGGACGGTATTGCAGCCGGCCAGGATGAAGGCAAAGGCGACGGCGAGCAGCACAACAACTTTTTTCATGGGAGCTCCTTCAGGCGAATTGACGAATGTCGACGAAATGGCCGTGCACCGCGGCGGCGGCGGCCATCGCGGGGCTCACGAGGTGGGTGCGGCCGCCGGCGCCCTGCCGGCCCTCGAAGTTGCGGTTGCTGGTGGAGGCGCAGCGCTCGCCCGGCTCCAGCCGGTCGGCGTTCATGGCCAGGCACATCGAGCAGCCCGGCTCGCGCCACTCGAAGCCGGCGGCCTGGAAGATCTTGTCAAGACCCTCGCGCTCGGCCTGGTCCTTCACCAGGCCGGAGCCCGGCACCACCATCGCCACCTTGATGTTGGCGGCGACCTTGCGGCCCATCTTCTTCACCAGCGCGGCGGCTTCGCGCATGTCCTCGATGCGGCTGTTGGTGCAGGAGCCGATGAACACCTTGTCGACGTACAGGTCGTTCAGCTGCTTGCCGGGCTGCAGGCCCATGTACTTGAGCGCGCGCTCGATGGCATCGCGCTTGCTGGCGTCCTTTTCCTTGTCCGGATCCGGCACGCGGCCGTCGATGCCCAGCACCATCTCGGGCGAGGTGCCCCAGGTCACCTGCGGCAGGATCTGCGAGGCGTCGAGCTTGACCACGGCATCGAACTTCGCGTCCGGGTCGGACTGCAAGGTGCGCCAATAGGCCACGGCCAAGTCCCACTCGACACCGGTCGGCGCCAGCGGGCGGCCGCGCACGTACTCGATGGTCTTCTCGTCCACGCCGACCAGGCCGGCGCGGGCGCCGGCTTCGATCGCCATGTTGCAGACCGTCATGCGGCCTTCCATGCTCAGCGCGCGGATGGCCGAGCCGGCGAACTCGATGGTGTAGCCGGTGCCGCCGGCGGTGCCGATCCGGCCGATGATGGCCAGCACGATGTCCTTGGCGGTGATGCCGGGGGCGATCTTGCCGTCGACCTGGATCAGCAGGTTCTTCGCCTTCTTGGCCAGCAGCGTCTGGGTGGCCATCACGTGCTCGACTTCCGAGGTGCCGATGCCGTGCGCCAGCGCGCCGAAGGCGCCGTGGGTGGAGGTGTGCGAGTCGCCGCACACCACCGTCATGCCGGGCAGCGTCGCGCCCTGCTCGGGGCCGATCACGTGCACGATGCCCTGCCGCTTCGACAGGAACGGGAAGTAGGCGGCGGCGCCGAATTCCGCGATGTTCTTGTCCAGCGTGGTGACCTGCTCCTTGGAGATCGGGTCCGTGATGCCGTCGTAGCCGCGTTCCCAGCCGGTGGTTGGCGTGTTGTGGTCGGCGGTGGCCACGATCGAGCTGACCCGCCACACTTTTCTTCCGGTCTCGCGCAGGCCCTCGAAGGCCTGCGGGCTGGTCACCTCGTGCACCAGGTGGCGGTCGATGTAGAGGATGGAGGTGCCGTCTTCCTCGGTGTGGATGACGTGCTCGTCCCAGATCTTGTCGTAGAGGGTGCGTGCCATGGGGCTTTCCTTGTCAGATTGGATTCTAGTCAGCGGCCACCAGCGCGGCCGGCCGCGCGGCAGGCTCGGCCGCGCGGGCGCGCAGGTGGTCCACCAGCAGGCGGGCGGTGAGGGGCAGGGTGGAGAAATCGCGGGCGACCAGGTCGATGGTGCGCAGCGCCCAGGCATCGGTCAGGCGCACGCATTCGAGGTCGCCCACGCCGTGCATCAGCATGAAGGCACGGCGCGGCATCACGCCGACGCCCAGGCCGTTGTCGATCATCCGGCACATCGCGTCGAGGCCGGTCACGTGGATGCGCAGCCGGATCGTCCGGCCGGCGGCGGCGGCGGCCTCGCGCATCGCGAGGTAGATCGAGCTGTTGGAGTGCAGGCCCACGTGGTCCAGGTCCAGCGTGTCCTCGAAGGCGACCGCGTCGCGCTGCGCCAGCGGGTGGCCGCGCGGCACGATCAGCACCAGTTCGTCCTTGCGGTAGGGCAGGGCCTGCAGTGCGTGGCCGGCGGCGGCGCCGGCGTTGCAGATGCCGATGTCGGCCGCGCCTTCCTGCACTGCCCGCACGACTTCGGTGCTCAGGTGCTCCTCGAGGTCGATCTTCACCTGCGGATGTTCGCGCGTGAAGTTGCCCAGGTCTTCCGGCAGGAACTGCACGATCGCCGAGATGTTGGCGTGAATGCGCACGTGGCCGCGCACGCCCTCGGCGTACTCCGACAGTTCGGCCTGCATCTTCTCCAGGCTGAACAGCACCGAGCGGGCGTGATGCAGCAGGCTCTCGCCGGCGGGCGTCAGGTTGACGCCGCGTGTGTGTCTATAGAGCAGGGGCGTCTGCAGCGTCGCTTCCAGGTCCGACAGGCGCTTGCTGACGGCCGAAGCGGCGATGAATTCGCGCTCCGCGGCGCGGCCGATCGAGCCCAGCTCGCAGACAGCCACGAAGAGCTGCAGCGAGGTGAGGTCGATCCGGCGGGCGAAGGAGCGTTCCGAGGGTTGCATGGTGGTGGGCATCGCGCGGGGCGATGCCGTAACCGCATTTTCCCAGCAAAGTGAAGTAATTGCCATCGCGATCCGCGATGGCGGCCTTGCCGGGTAGCATGCCCGCATCCATGCAGCTGCTGTCGGTCTCCCTCCCTGCCCACGACGCCAACATCACTTATTTCGATGGCGCCGCTGTGCGCTACATCAAATGCGAGCGCACGCGGCAGGAAAAGCGCTTCGCCTTTGGCGCGCCGCCGGACTGGAAAGGCGAGGCCGAAAGCCTGTGGGGCGTGAGCGCCGACGAGGTCGACGACGTGGTCTTCACGCTGGACCCGGCTGCGTTGCCGCCGGCGCTCCAGCGCGCGCTAGGCCCGGACCTGCTGGCCCGGGTGGCGAGCGATGGCTCCAAGGCCGAACGGCTGCCGGCCGAGGTCTGCGCCTACCTGGGGGTGAAGCAGGCCTGGCTCATGAGCCACCATTTCGCCCATGCCCTGAGCAGCTGGATGCTGGAGCAGCGTCCGCCCGACGTGCAGATCGTCATCGACGGCCTGGGCGACGGCCGGCCCTGGAGCGTGTACCGCGACGAAGTGCTGGTCGCCGCGGGCGACATCCGCAATGGCTCCATCGGCTGGGGCATGCGCGAGGCCGGCAAGCTGCTGGGCGTCACCTATGGCCACTACAACGACATCGCCGGCAAGGTGATGGGGCTGCAGGCCTATGGCACGGTGGATCCGGGCTACCTGCAGCGGCTGCGGCAGCTGGGCTTCGCGCAATTGAAGGACCTCTGGGCTGTGGAGCACTGGTACGGGTACCGGGGCGACGCCCTGGTCGGCCGGCTGAGCCTGTTGGACTGGGTGGCCACGGTGCACCTGCGCATGGGCGAGCTGCTGCTGGACTTCTTTCGCCGCTTCGCCCGGCCCGGCGAAGCGGTGTCGTATTCGGGCGGCGTGGCCCAGAACGTGGTGTGGAACGCCCTGCTGCAAGGCGAATTCCCGGGCCTGCTGATTCCGCCCCACGCCTCGGACGAAGGCCTCAGCCTGGGCGGCATCGAATGGCTGCGTCGCCAGCACCAGCTGCCGGCGCTGCGCCTGCCGGGCTTTCCTTATGTGCAATCCGACGTTGCCGTGGCACCCCCTTCCGACCGCACCATCAACAGCGTGGCGCAGGTCCTGGCCCAGGGCGGCATCGTCGGCTGGTACCAGGGCCAGGGCGAAGCGGGTCCGCGCGCGCTGGGCAACCGCTCGATCCTGATGGACCCTCGCGTCCGCGACGGCCGGCAGCGCCTGAACGAGGTGAAGAAACGCGAGCGCTACCGGCCCTTCGGCGCCGCGGTGCTGCAGGAGCATTTCGGCAGCCATTTCGAAGGACCGGCCGATGACTTCATGCTGCGCTCGTGCCGGGTGAAGACCGGCGATTTCCCCGCCGTGACGCACGTCGACGGCTCGTGCCGGGTGCAGACCGTGGGCGGCGCCAACCCGCCATTGCGCGCCTTGCTGGAGCGATTCTTCCAGCTGACCGGCTGCCCGCTGCTCGTGAACACCAGCCTCAACCTGGCCGGCAAGCCCCTGGCCGCCTCTCCCGAAAACGCAATGCAGCTGTTCCGGGATACGCCGATCGCCGCCATGGTCGTCGGCGACGAGGTCCACCTCAGGTAATTGCGTCGCCGGCGCCCGGCCTTCGGATCAGGTTGACGTTGAGGACCAGGCGATAGTCGGCATCGGTGCAGGATGCGCCGGTGTGGCGCCGGGCCGCGTCGAAGACCACGATGCGGTTCGCCACGCTGACGACCCGCTCGCCATCCTCGAACAGCGTGTAGCCGTTGTTGCTGTTCAAGTAGAGGATTGCCGTCGTCGCGCCCGCGCGCCTGGTGTCTACGTGCAGGCCGTATTCGACGTGCCGTTCCCTTCTGGGCGTGCGATTGAGCTTCACCTTGATCAGTTCGGCCGGCTGCAGCCGTTCCACGACCGGCCGGACGAGGCCGAAGTGGTCCGACAGGTATTCGCCGTGCCCCCGGCGCAGATACATGCCGTGCACGTCCTGTCGATTGTCCGCTGCCGCCAGGAGCTCGGCGGAACCGGGCGACAGCACGTGTTCGGACTGCCAGCGGAAGCCCGGGGCTTCCACGGCGGAACGCAGCATGAGGAAGGCTGTGCGTTCCAGGAAGTCGTCCAGCACCAGCATGCGGCGAGTATCGCCTGGGCTTCCCATGTCCATCGAAAGTGCGCGTCGGTGGCTCGGCAATGGGCGGGGGTTAACCCGAGATGTACGAGTTAGTCCTACAAGAAACAGGCTGCATTGCCCACTTGCTACGTAAATGAGATCGAGCTAGGCGTCTGGAGGTGGCTCGTACGGCCGAGGACCGATATATTCGGGATCCCTCAAGCGGATAACAGGCACCCTCCGTCGGGTGGCAGTCCGTATCCGCTTGCGATAACCGACGGAAAGCAAGTATTCCCCATGCATGACAGCGCGGTCGCGCCCGCGAGGCCTGTTGCATCGCTCCGGCTTTTCGGGGCTGCTGCCGCATGGGCGTTTCGTCAGTTCCACTTTCGTAGCGGCGGTGGCCGCACACCCTGTCCGGGGCACGTGGCCCGGCATCAGTTCAGGTCGAGAAAATGAAAGCAAGAAAAACCAGCATCGCCAACCGCCTGCGGGAGGCCTTCCGGCTCGAGCCGCTGGAGCCGCGTGTGTTGCTTTCGGCAGATCCGGTGCTGGGCGCGGCCCAGGCGGTACTGGCGCCGGTGCGGGACCAGGACCAGCTGGCGCTGGAGGCCTACGACAGCGGCACCCAGATCGTGGCGCAGCAGCCTTCGACCCAGGCCTCGGCGGCGGTGGTGGCGGACATCCTGCGCCTGACCGGCCAGTCGCGCGGCATGGCGGAATTCGCGGTCGACAGCGCGGCCTTCGACCTGGCCAAGGTGCAGGACCGCCTCGGCTTCCTGGAAGGCGCGTTCGACGTGCAGCCGGGCCAGAAGATGGGCGGCAGCGGCCAGATCACGATGGACGTCTACAACGACGGCGTCATTTCCCCCGGCTATTCACCCGGCCGCATCGACATCACCGGTGACTACACCCAGACCGGCACCCTCACGATCGAACTGGGCGGCGCCGCCCCCGGCACCGGCTATGACCAGCTGAACGTCAGCGGCACGGCCAGCCTCGACGGCACGCTGGAGCTGAAGCTGTACGGCAACTTCCGGCCGACCGATGGCGAGACCTTCGACATCGTCACCTTCGGTTCCGCGCTCGGGGCCTTCGACGTGGGCACGGGCTTCGTGCAAAAGGACGCCGGGCTGTGGTTCGACATCGAGCAGATGTCGAATGGCCTGCGTCTCACGGCGCACGAGGTCGACCCGACGCTGGCTTACCTGCTCGACGTGTTGCCCGCGACGGCCACCAATTCGCCGCTCGACTCGGTCGGGCAGTGGATCAACCACGACTATTTCTCCGACGTGACGCCGACCAGCTTCACGGGCCAGATCAGCCTCGGCAGCAACCTGTACCTGGACGGCACCTTCACCTTCGGCTACGACGCCGACAACGCGGTGACGGACCCCAACACCGGCACCAGCCTGAACGCCGACTTCTGGAAGCTGAGTGTCAGCAACGGCACCGGCAAGCTGGGCCTGGACATCAACAACCCGTCGGCGCTGGGCTTCCAGCTGAGCGATGTCGACTTCGGCCTCCTCTACGTGAAGCCGACGGACGCCAGCATCAGCCATGGCTGGTTGCTGACCGAGGGCACCATCGGCACGCTGACCGGCGCCCTGGGCCCGCTGACGCTGGCCTCCACCACCCTGCCGCTGGACTTCGAACTGAGCTGGGCCACCGGCGATGCGACGCCGGGCGTTCCCGCCAGCAAGGCGCTGGACCTGTCCGGAGCGAACGCGGTCGACGTCGGCAATGGCCACGTGTTCGACAGCGACGGCGCGCGCGGCGAATTCCTGCTGCTCTCCGGCAGCATGGCGGGCGCGCTGGACACCATCACGCTGGCCGGCAAGGTCGGCCTCTCGATCGACGGCAGCGCCTTCGTCATGGCGGCGAGCGAGGTCACGGCGTCGGTCTCCGGCGGTGGCATGTCGGTCGGCCTGCACGACGGCGAGTTCGGGCTGGTCAGCAGCGCCGCCGGCACCACGCTGGAAGCGCGCGGCGCGGCGGACTTCAACGTCTCCGGTTTCACCATGGGCGCCGACGCGGTGCGCATCGCCTACAACGGCACGGGCACCGACTTCACCGGCACGGAGCTTTCCTTCGCCGGTGACTACGGCTACACCTTCGGCGCCGTGCCGCAAGGCCCCGGCTTCGTCGCCGCTTCGGCCACCGGCGTCAAGGCCACGGTGGGCGACGCCGTCGCCATCAGCGGCGACTTCGCCTTCCAGCGCAGCGCCAGCGGCGACACCATGGCGGTGATCGGGCAGCACGTGCAGGCTGCCGTTTCCGCCGGCGATTTCAACATCGGCATCGGCGACGGCGAACTCGCCCTGCTGGTCCACGCCGACGGCCTGGCGCTGGAGGCAAGCGGCGCGCTGGCCGCCAGCCTGGGCCAGGACGTTTCGCTGTCGGCGGCCACCGTGGCCCTGCGCCTCAACGAGCGCGCCACCAGCCTGGCCGGCACGGCGTTCACCGCCGGCACGCTGAACCACACCTTCGGCGCCGGTATGACGGCGAACGCGCACGACCTCGCCATCGGCGGCGCGCAGATCATGGTCGGCGAGTTCCTGCACGCGAGCGGCGACCTGGCGGTGCACTGGGGCGACCAGGCCACGCTCAGCCTGGCCGGCGGTGGCACCGTGCTGGTCAACCAGCTGTTGATCGGCGGCACCGGCCTCAGCGGGCAGGTGGGCCTCAACACGGGCAGCACCGACTTCATCGGCCTGGCCGCCAACAACGTGGAGCTGGCCCTGGGCCTGTTCACCGATGCGGCCAACGATGCCCGCGGCTGGCGCGGCGTCAAGGCGAAGACCGGGCAGGTCGCCTTCGAAGGCATGGCCGGCCTCACGCTCGTGGGCAACAACCTCGACATCGTCGGCAACCTGGCCACCAACCCGCTGGACCCGGTGCTGGACTTCGGCACGACCTCGGTCAACGTGGCCACCGGCCCGGCCTCGTCCATCACGCTGGACATGGCCGGCGCGCGCGGCACGCTGCTGGAGGCGTCGGGCACGCTGGACGTCGATGCGTTCGGCTTCTTCCACGTCTCGGGCGGCTTCGCCTTCGAGCGCAGCACGACTTCGCTCACCCTGGCCGACGGCGAAGTGGTGGACGCCCAGATGTTCACGATCGGCGCCGCCAATGCGGACGCCTTCGTGGGCGTGGGCGGGGACCGCGCCGACAAGGTCGGCCTCGACCTGCACGGCGTTGCCTTCGGGCTGGCGCTGGCCAGCGATGTCGCCGACCCCACCCGCAGCTGGACCAGCCTGAGTGCCAGTGCCACCAGCATCGCGGTGGTCGGCGTCGAAGGCCTCACGCTGTCCGCGTCCGACCTGACCGTCGCCGTCAACAGCGCCAGCATGGGCGAGCCGGTGGTGGACTATGCGGCGCAGTCGCTGGTCGTGGCCACCGGCCCCGGCACCAGCATCACGCTGGACATGGACGGCCAGCGCGGCACTCTGCTGGAAGCACGCGGCACGCTGTCGGTCGACGCCTTCGGCTTCTTCCAGGTGTCCGGCAGCTTCGCGCTGACCAAGTCCACCGAAAGCGTCACCCTCGATGACGGCAGCGTCGTCCCCAGCGTCGACCTGCTGACGCTGGGCGCCGATGGCGTCCACGCCTTCGCCGGCGTCGACGGCGGCACGCCGCAGGCCGTCGGCCTGGACCTCGACGACGTCGGCTTCGCCCTTGCGCTGATGCGCGAGCAATTGCCCGCCGCGTCCGCCTCGGTCGCGCGCCAGTGGAGCGCATTGCAGGCCAGCGCCGGCAGCGCCAGCCTGGTGGGCGTGAGCGGCATCACCGCCAGCGTCTCGTCGGTGTTCGTGCGGGTCAACCGCGCCGACATCGCCGGCCACGTGGTCGATTTCGCCGCCTCGCCGCTGGATGTGGCCACCGGCCCCGGCCTGGCCACCACCTTCGACATGGCCGGCTCCGCCGGCGCAACGCTCAGCGCGTCCGGCCAGTTCGCGCTCGACGTGCGGGGCTTTTTCCAGGCCTCGGGCAGCCTCGCGATCGAGCGCCGCCAGGACCAACTGACGCTGGCCGACCGCGCCGACACCGTCGGCGTCGACGAATCCGGCAACGTGGACGTCGACCTGCTGACCCTCGGCGGCAGCGGCCTGGCCGCCTTCGTCGGCATCAACGGCGGCACCGCGCAGGCGCTGGGCGCCGCCATCGGGGGTGTCGACTTCGCGCTGGTGCTGGCCACCGAACACGGCGGCGCGCTGCGCCACTGGCAAAGCCTGCAGGCCAGCGCCGCGTCCGTGGCGCTGGTCGGCGTCGACGGCCTGACGCTGTCCGGCGACCAGCTGTCGGTGCAGGTCAACGACGCCGCCGTCGATGGCGTCGTCATCGACTACGCCGCCCAGTCGCTGGCCGTGCTCACCGGCCCCGGCACCACGCTGACCCTGGACCTGGACGGCGCTGCCGGCGTGCTGCGCCGCGCCTCCGGCCACCTGGCCGTCGACCTGTTCGGCTTCCTGCAGGCCGAAGGCAGCTTCGCGCTGGAAAGCCGCGCCGCCACGGTCACGCTGGCCGATGGTTCCAGCGTGCTGGTGGACCTGCTTGCCTTCGGCGCCGATGGCGTCGATGCCTTCGCCGGCACCCGCGGCGGCAGCGCCGAAGCCCTCGGCTTCGCGCTGACGGACGTCAACGTGGCCCTGGCGCTGATGCGCCAGCACGGCGGCACGCGTTCCTGGACCTCGGCCCATGCCAGCGCCGGCTCCGCCGGGCTGGTGGGAACCGACGGCCTGGTCGTCACCGGCGAATCGCTGGACGTGGTGGTCAACCAGGCCGGCACGGTCGGCGACAAGGTGGTCGACTTCTCGGCCGCGCCGCTCACCGTTGCCACCGGCCCCGGCACCAGCGCCACGCTGGATGCCGATGGCGCCCTCGGCGCGTTGCTGCGCGCCTCCGGCCACCTGAAGCTGGACCTGTTCGGCTTCGTGCAGACCGAAGGCGACGTCGCCTTCGAGAAATCGACCCGCAGCGTCACCCTGTCCGATGCGGACGTGGTGCAGGTGGACCTGCTCGCGCTCTCGGCCAGCAACCTCGACGCCTTCGTCGGCGTCAATGCCGGCACCGACGACGCCATGGGCCTGGAACTGGCCCACGTGAACGTGGCGCTGGCGCTCATGAGCGCGCAGGGCGACCCGGCACGCCGCTGGGTGAGCCTGCAGGCCACCGCCACGTCGGCCGGCCTGGTGGGCCTGGATGCGGTCACCGTGCAGGCCACCGGCCTCGAAGTCTTCGTCAACCAGGCCGCCGCCATCGGCGACGCCGTGGTCGACTACTCGGCCGGCCACACCGCGCTGACGCTGGGCGCGATCGCGCTGGACATGGACGGCGCGCAGGGCGAACTGTTGCGGGCCACCGGCGACCTGGAGATCGGCGTCGCTGGTTACTTCAACGTGCAGGGCGGCTTCGGCATCGAATCCCGTACCACCGACGTGACGCTGTCCGACGGCAGCGCGGCGCGCGTGCGCCTGCTGTCCATAGGCGCGAACAACGTCAGCGCCTTCGCCGGCATCAACGGCGGCACCGGCTCCGCCGTCGGCCTGTCGCTGGGCAGCGTCGATTTCGCGCTGGCGCTGATGGCGGACGTCAAGGATCCGTCGCTGCACTACACCAGCCTGCAAGCCTCGGCCGGCCTCGCCAGCTTCATCGGCGTGAACGGCCTCACGGTCCAGGCCGACACGCTGTCGGTGCAGATCAACCGCGGCGTGCAGATCGCCGCCCATGCGGCCGAACAGAACAAGCTGAACACCCAGCTGCAACTGGTCGTGGGCGGCAGCTCCGGCACGCTGCACTTCACCAAGGGCAGCGATTCGGCGGACGTGGTCCTCACGGCGGGCGAAAGCAACGCGCAGCTGATCGCGGATCTGACCGTGAAGCTCGAATCGCTGGACGGTATCGGCGCCGGCAACGTGCTGGTGAACGGCACGCGCATCGGCGGCTACACCATCGAATTCACCGGCACGCTGGCCGGGCAGGACGTGAGCGGCCTGGCCGTGAGCCTGCTGGCAGCCGACGCCACCGCCACCGTCGGCACGACGCAGGCGGCGCAGCCCGGCGTCAACGAACAGAAGCAGATCACGCTGGAACGCCTGCGCGGCGCCACCCCCAACGTGGACGTGAGCGTGTCGCAGCTTGTCGCCATGGCGCTCGGCATCAACGAGATCAAGAGCATCGTCTTCACCACGCCCTACAGCACCAAGGGCGACTACCAGATCTCCCTGGGCACGGCGACGGTGACCGTGCGCTACGTCCAGAACGACGTCGAGAACAACAAGAGCAAGCTGAAGGCCGCCTTCGCCACGCTGCTGGGCGCGGCCACCACCGACTTCGACGTCACCTTCGACGGCACCTACACCGGCGGCCATCGCTACGACATCCAGTTCCGCGGCCTCCAGGCCCAGCGCAACATCGGCGACATCACCGTCACCGAGGCGCTGAGCGGCGCCATCCTGCCGTTCAACGTGCGCGACGGCTCGACGCCGAGCGGCGAGACGCAGCGCGCCACCATTGCCAGCGGCACGGCCACCGGCACTTTCAAGCTGAGCCTGAACTACCTGACCTTCGGCACCTTCACCAGCGCCGACATCGCCTTCGGCGCCGATGCGGCGACGGTGCAGGCGAAGTTGCTGGCAGCCACCAACAACGCCAGCCAGACGCTGGCCAGCCAGGGCACGATCGCCGTCACCAAGAACGGCAACGACTACGACATCGCCTTTGGCGGCGGCTTTGCCGGCCGTGACCTGAAGAACCTGCAGGTGGCGCTGGCGGTG
>JAQGMU010000206.1 GCA_028292195.1 Ramlibacter sp.
GCCGTCCGAGGATAAGGCCACTTGCGCGTACATCAAGGTGTTGGCCGGGTTCTGCTTGTCGGCTTCGCCTGCGACCAATGCATCGCTCTCGATTCGAAGCTTGGATCTACCACCGCCAAAGTCGTACGTGAGTGAAAGTGACGCATCCCGCTCCACTAGCGCACGAATTTGAGGGATTGCCTGAGATCCTGGGGTGTCAGATGCGATAGAGAGGGGTAAGTAGATTACTCCTTGGTGAACGACTCCACGCAGCTCAGAAATGCTGGTATCCAGCATTACAACAAAGTTGGAACTGGCTCGAGGAGACGCGCCGAATGTTGGGATCGTTCGCGGTGATCGATGCGGTTCATTCAGGGACACTTCCATGTCGATCACGTCGAGGACTGTCGTCTTTCCTGAATTGTTTGACCCTACGAGAAGATTGAAGCCAGGCTCAAAGAGAAGTGTTTGCCTCGCGGCGAAGCTCTTATAGTTTTCAATACTGACCTTCTTGATGCGCACTCTCAGTCCTTTGCTTGGTTTGACTTGGATTCTCAGTTATTCCCTTGAGCGCAGACAAGAATGCGTGATTTCCTTTGCTCCCAGGCCGCCCAGATCTCCGGGGTTTGAACTCGTAGGGCGGCGTTCAAGAAGCAAAGATCGACCTCCCGCTCTTCCTCTGGCATCAGGTACTTCATATATCTCTTGGGCACGCTTTACGACATCGACCTGTTCCAATGATGGAATCGTACCCGCATCAAGCAATTGGAGTTGATAGTGGTACTGCGCGCGCCGTGTTCGTTGCTAAGCAAGCCAAATATCGTGGTGACTCACCCCGTCCTGCACTTTCAGTTCGACAGCGACGATAGGTTTGTCGCAACGTCGTTCCATGGCGGGAGCTGAGTTCCCCAAGTTCAATAGGTGAGTTCGACCCCAGCGCCCGCTCCAGCCTCCCCAAGCACGTGGATCCGGCCGCTCCTCGCGTGAAGAGAGGCGCGCGGGCGCCTCAACAGGCGGACGCCTTGGGTCCCCGCCTTCGCGGGGACGACGAGTGTCGTGCGGTGTCCCAGACCGCCTCCCGCGCCGCAGCAAAGTCCGCTCCGCAATCACCCCCGCGACACCCCCCGGGTAAGCCCCAACCGCCCCGCCGCCCTTGGCATGGAAGCATGCAACCCTCCCCCGCCAGGCAGAAGGGTGCAGCAGTGCCAGACGTCCAGCAGCCAGCCAGCCCGGGCGCAGCCGCGCCAGCCAGCGGCGCGCTGCTGTCGGTGCGCGGCCTGTGCGTGCGCTTTCGCGGCATCACTGCGCTCGACGGGGTTTCGTTCGACGTCCAGCGCGGCGAGATCGCCGGGCTGATCGGCCCCAACGGCGCCGGCAAGACCACCCTCTTCAACTGCCTCTCGCGCCTGTACGGCTACGCCGAGGGCAGCATCACCTTCGCCGGCCAGCCGATGGAGAACGTGTCGCGGCACGGCGTGGCGCGGCTGGGCATAGGCCGCACCTTCCAGAACCTGGCGCTGTTCACCAGCATGACCGTGCTGGACAACATCAAGGTGGGCCGCCACGCGCGCACCCGCAAGGGCTTCTTCTCCAACGCACTGCGCCTGCCCGGCGTGGCCACCGAAGAAGCCGACAGCAACCGGCGGGCAACAGAACTCGTGCGCTTCCTCGGGCTCGAAGCCGTGGCTCAGCGCCGCGTGGCCGACCTGCCCTTCGGCACCCGCAAGCGCGTGGAGCTCGGGCGGGCGCTGGCCAGCGAGCCGACGCTGCTTCTCCTCGACGAGCCGGCCGCCGGCCTGAACCACGAGGAAGTGGGCGCGCTCGGCAGCCTGATCCGCTCCATCCGCGACCAGTACCAGCTGACCGTGCTGCTGGTGGAGCACCACATGGGGCTGGTGATGAGCGTGTCGGACCAGGTGGTGGCGCTCAACTTCGGCCGCAAGATCGCCGAGGGCACGCCGGCCGAAGTGCGCAACCACCCGGACGTGATCCAGGCCTACCTGGGCACGGAGGCCTGATGGCCGCGCCGCTGCTCGAAGTGCGCAACCTGCATGCGGGCTACGGACCTACCGAGGTGCTGCACGGCCTGAGCTTCAGCCTGGCGGAAGGCAGCATCAGCGCCCTGCTGGGCGCCAACGGCGCCGGCAAGACGACCACGCTGCGGGCGCTGTGCGGCATGGTGCGTGCCAGCGGCGAAGTGCTGTTTGCCGGCCAGCGCATCGACGGCAAGGCCACCGAGGACATCGTGCGCCTGGGGGTGGCCCACGTGCCGGACGGCCGCGGCACCTTCACCGACCTCACCACCGAGGAGAACCTGCGGCTGGGCGCCTATGCGCGCCGCGACCGCTCCTCCGGCACGCTGGCGCAGGACTACGAGCGCATGTACACGCTGTTCCCCATCCTGAAGGAGCGGCGCTACCAGCAGGCCGGCACGCTCTCCGGCGGCCAGCAGCAGATGCTGGCGGTAGCGCGCGCGCTCATGCTGCACCCGCGCCTGCTGCTGCTGGACGAGCCCTCGTTCGGCCTGGCGCCGCTGGTGGTGAAGGACATCTTCGGCGTCATGCGCGACATCAACCGCACGCAGGGCGTGAGCATCCTGCTCGTCGAGCAAAACGCGGCGATGGCGCTGCGGCTCGCGGACCGCGCGCACCTGCTGGAGACCGGGCGCATCGTGCTCTCCGGCAGCAGCACCGAGCTGATGAACGACGACGCGGTGCGCCGCGCGTACCTGGGCTACTGAAGTACATGGACGCCTTCCTGCACCAGATCGTCGCGGGCCTCGCCACCGGCGGCATCTACGCCAGCCTGGCGCTGGCGATGGTGATGATCTTCAACGCCACGCGCCTGGTGAACTTCGCGCAGGGCGAGCTGGCGATGTTCGCCACCTACCTGTGCTGGACGATGCTGCAGGCCGGCTGGCCCTACTGGCTGGCGTTCTTCGCCACCGTGATCCTGTCGTTCGTGCTCGGCGTGGTGATCGAGCGGGTGCTGATCCGGCCGGTGGAGCGCGCGCCCGTGTTGACGACGGTGGTCGTGTTCATCGGCCTGCTGCTGGTGCTCAATAGCATGGCCGGCTGGATCTACTCGTACACCATCAAGAGCTTCCCGAGCCCCTTCCCCGAGAAGGCGCCGTTCGGCTGGCACATCGTGTCGTCGCACGAGCTGGGCGCCATCGGCGTCACGCTGGTGGTGCTGTTCCTGGTGTTCCTGTTCTTCCGCTTCACGCCGCTTGGGCTTGCGATGCGGGCGGCGGCGCAGAACCCCGACTCGAGCCGGCTGGTGGGCATCCGCGTCGGCTGGATGCTGGCATTGGGCTGGGGCCTGGCGGCGGCCATCGGCGCGACGGCCGGAATGATGGTGGCGCCCATCGTGTTCCTCGACCCGAACATGATGACCGGCATCCTGCTTTACGCCTTTGCCGCGGCCTTGCTGGGCGGCATCGACAGCCCGGGCGGCGCGGTGATCGGCGGCTTCATCGTCGGCGTGATGGAGAACATAGTCGGCGCTTACCTGATCGGCACCGAGTTGAAGCTCACCGTGGCCCTGGTCCTCATTGTCGGCGTGCTCACCGTGCGTCCCGCCGGTCTCTTCGGTCGCACGATCGTGCAGCGGGTTTGAAGACATGGAAGCCATCACCTCCGACGCCGCGCCGCTGCAGGCCGCGCCCGCGCAAGCTTCCGGCGGCGTGCGCGACTGGTCGTCGCGCTGGGTGCTCGCCTGCGTGATCGTCGTCGCCGCGGCCTGTGTGCTGCCGTTCATGGTGAGCAACTACCGCGTGTTCCAGCTGACCATGGTGCTGATCTACGCCGTCGCGCTGCTGGGGCTGAACATCCTCACGGGCTACAACGGCCAGATCTCGCTGGGCCACGGCGCCTTCTACGCCATCGGCGCCTACGTTGCGGCGATCATGATGGACCACTTCGGCCTGCCGTACTGGGCGACGATTCCCGCGGCGGGCGCGGTGTGCCTGGTCGCCGGCTTCCTGTTCGGGCTGCCCGCACTGCGGCTGGAGGGCGTGTACCTGGCGCTCGCGACTTTCGCGCTGGGCGTGGCTTTGCCGCAGTTGCTGAAATACAAGCACCTGGAGGCGTGGACGGGCGGCGTGCAAGGCATTTCGCTGACCAAGCCGGATCCGCCCTTCGCCACGCTGTTCGGCGCGAAGCTCAATCCCGACCGCTGGCTGTTCCTGTTCACGCTGGCCGTCACGGTGGCGATGTTCGTGCTGGGGTGGAATTTGCTGCGCGGGCGCGTCGGGCGCGCGTTGATCGCGATTCGCGACCAGCCCATTGCCGCGTCCACCATGGGCATCAACAACGCGCTGTACAAGTCGCTCGCTTTCGGCGTCAGCGCGATGTTCACCGGCGTGGCGGGCGCGCTGGGTGCGATCGCGGTGGCCTTCGTCGCGCCCGACAGCTTCACCATCTTCCTTTCCATCTCGCTGATGGTCGGCATGGTGGTGGGCGGGCTGGCCTCCATCACCGGCGCCTTCTGGGGCGCCCTCTTCATCCAGTTCGTGCCGAACCTGGCTGACCAGATTTCGAAGGCGGCGCCGTGGGCCATCTACGGCGCGCTGATGATCGTCTTCATGTACGTGATGCCCACGGGCATCGTCGGCGCAATGCGCCTGGCCTGGCTGCGTTTGTCCAGACGCAAGGCGGGCCGGGGCTCCACGGCGGCGTGACAGCCGCATCCCCTGCAATCGAAAGGAATCATCATGTCGATCAACAGACGCACGGCAATGGCCGGAATGGGGCTGGCGTTGGCCGCCGTGCCCGCCCTGGCGCAGAAGCAATACGGGCCGGGAGCCAGCGACAGTGAAATCAAGATCGGCAACACCATCCCGTACAGCGGCCCGGCCTCGGCCTACGGGATCATCGGCAAGGTGGAGGCCGGCTACTTCAAGATGATCAACGAGCAGGGCGGCATCAACGGCCGCAAGATCAACTACATCAGCCTCGACGACGGCTACAGCCCGCCCAAGGCCGTGGAGATGGTGCGCCGGCTGGTGGAGCAGGACGAGGTGCTGTTCACCGTCAGCACGCTCGGCACGCCGTCGAATTCGGCCATCCACAAGTTCATGAACCAGAAGAAGGTGCCGCACC
>JAQGMU010000212.1 GCA_028292195.1 Ramlibacter sp.
GGCTGCGCATCTCGAGCGGCCTGGCATTGATCGGCGCGGTGGTGGCGGAATTCGTCGCCGGCACCGGCGGCAACAGCACCGGCCTGGCCTACCAGATCCTGTTCGCCGGCTACCAGCTGAACATCCCCCGCATGTTCGCCGCGCTGCTGCTGATCTCGCTGACAGGCGTCGCCCTGTTCGTTCTGATGGCCTGGCTGTCCAAACTGGCCCTGGGCTCGTGGCATGCCAGCGAACTTTCCCGCGATTGACATGAACGCACCCATTCACCCGATCGAACAACTGCACGTCGCGCTGCCGGACCTGGACTGGGTCACCGACAGCTCGCGCATCGCGCGGCTGTCGCAGGACTTCTCGTGGTTCAGCCCCGTGCTCAAGCGCCAGCTGGCCGGCAAGAGCGCCGACGCCGTCGTGCGCCCGCGCAACGAGGAGGAGATCAAGCGGCTCGTTTCGCTGTGCGCCAGGCTGCGCATCCCCATCACCATCCGCGGCAGCGGCACCGGCAACTACGGCCAGGCGGTCCCGCTGCAGGGCGGCGTGGTGCTGGACATGAGCGGCTTCAACCAGTTCCTGTGGGCGCGCCAGGGCGTGGCCCGGGCGCAGGCCGGCATCCGCCTCGCCGAGCTCGAGAAGGAAACCCGCGCTGCCTGCAACATGGAGCTGCGCTGCATGCCCTCCACCTACCGCAGCGCCACGCTGGGCGGGCTGTTCGGCGGCGGCTTCGGCGGCATCGGCTCCATCAACTACGGACCGCTCGCCGCCAGGGGCAACGTGCTGGGCATCAAGGCGATCACGATCGAGGAGGAGCCGCAGCTGGTCGAACTGCGCGGCCCCGAAGCGATGCTGATGCACCACCTGTGGGGCACCAACGGCCTGGTGCTGGAGATCGAGCTGGCGCTGGCCCCGGCCTACGACTGGCAGGAACACTTCGTCGTGTTCTCGTCCTTCGACGACGCATTGGAGTTCGGCCAGGCCGTGGCCGCTGCGCCGGGCATCGTCAAGCGCGAGGTCGGCCTGCTGGCGCACCCCGTGCCGGCCTACCTGAAGCAGCACGCCGCGGACCTGCCGCCCGGCTGCCACGCGATGATCCTGGCCATCGCGCCGTCCAGCGAGCCCGCAGTGCGCGAACTGGCGGCGCAATGGGGCGGCGAGGTCACCTACAGCAAGAGCGCCGAGGAAATCGCCCGCACCCATCGCACGCTGCTCGAATACACCTGGAACCACACCACGCTGGCGGCTTTCAAGGTGGACAAGGGCATCACCTACCTGCAAAGCGCCTTCACGCCTGGCCAGCACCTGGAGCAGGTGCGGCGCATGGACAAGATGCTGAGCCCGGAAGTGCAGATGCACGCCGAGTTCATCCGCAACCTCGACGGCGCGGTGACCTGCACGGCCCTGCAGATCGTGAAGTTCACGACCGAGGAGCGGCTGCAGGAAATCATGCGCATCTACCGGGTGAACGGCGTGCGGATCAACGATCCGCACGTGTACATCGTCGAAGACGGCAAGGCCGGCGGCGAGCTGGCGCAGGCGTTCATCGACATCAAGAAGCGCTTCGACCCGCTGAACCTGCTGAACCCCGGCAAGGTGCGCGCCTGGATGGAGCAGGTGCCGGCATGAGCATCGGCCAACCGATGGCGAACTACGCTTCCGCGCGCCGAGCCGGCGATTTCGTGTTCGTCAGCGGCGTGGTGGCGGTCGACCCGGCGCGCAAGGCCATCGTGTCTTCGTACGAGGATCTGCCGCCGCAGGCCCGCGAGCAGTTGCGCTCCATCGGCTACGACACCGGCCAGATGACGGTCGATCTCTACGAAGCCCCGGCGGTGGCGCAAAGCTGGTTCGTGCTGGAACGCATCCGCGAGATCGCCGTGGAGCATGGCGCCGAGATGACCGGCGTCGTCAAGCTCGTGCAGTACTTCCGCGACTTGCGGCATTACCCGTTCTACAACCGCGTGCGCGGACTGTTCTATCCGTCGAATCCTCCGGCCAGCACCGTCGTCGAAGTGGCGCGGTTCATGCCTGGAGATTCCTGCCTGATCGAAGTGGAGGCCACCATTCACGTCACGGGCCGAATGTAGGCTGCAAACCGTTTCCTTGCAGAGTAGAAGCTGGCAGCGGCATCGCCGTGGGTCATTGCTCTGATTTCCATCCCCACCGGAGATCTACCGATGATGAAATCTGCCCTCACCGCCCTCACCCTCGTCTTCGCCACCACATTGGCCCAGGCGCAGGACAAGGTCACCTTCCTCACCTCCTGGTACGCGCAGGCCGAACACGGCGGCTACTACCAGGCCATCGCCACCGGCATCTACAGGAAGTACGGCCTGGACGTCACCGTCAAGATGGGCGGCCCGCAGGTCAACTCGGTGCAGCTGCTGGCCGCCGGCGCCGCCGACTTCATCATGGGCAAGGACTTCCAGGTGCTGTCCGGCATCGAGCAGGGCGTGCCCATGGTCACCGTCGGCGCCGTGTTCCAGAAGGAGCCGCAGGGCATGGTGACCCACACCGACGTCAACACCCTGGCCGACCTGAAGGACAAGACCATCCTGGTGGCCACCAGCGGCCGCAGCACCTGGTGGCCCTGGCTGCAGAAGAAGTACAACCTGAAGGAGGAGCAGGCCCGCCCCTACACCTTCAACATGCAGCCCTTCTTCGCCGACCAGACGATGGCGCAGCAGGGTTTCCCCGGCTCCGAGCCGTTCAGCGCGGAGAAGGCCGGCCAGAAGGTCAAGTTCTTCCTGTTCGCCGACGAGGGCTACCCGCCCTACGGCAACACCATCGTCGCCATGCAGAAGACGGTGAAGGAGAAGCCGGAGCTGGTGCAGCGCTTCGTCAAGGCCACGCTGGAAGGCTGGAAGAGCTACCTGGCCAACCCGGCGCCGGGCAACGCGCTGATCAAGCAGGACAACCCGAAGATGGAAGACGACGTGCTGGCCTACTCGGTGCTGAAGATGAAGGAGATGAAGTTCTTCGACGGCGGCGACGCCGGCAGGATGGGCGCCGGCATCATGACCGACGCCCGCTGGAAGAGCACCTACGACCTGATGGTGAGCAGCGGCCAGATCAAGCCGATCGCCAACTGGCAGCAGGCCTACACGCTGCAGTTCGTGAAGGACCTCAAGGTGATGCCGTAATGCTGGTCAGCCAGCAACCGGTGCTGCGGCGGTTCTGGTACGCCGTCATGCCGATGGACAAGCTGGCCGACGGCCCGCGGCCCTTCACCCTGCTAGGCGAGAACATCGTGCTGTGGCTGAAGGCCGACGGCACGCCGGCGGCCGTGAAGGACCGCTGCTGCCATCGCACCGCGAAGCTCTCCAAGGGCTTCGTGCAGGACGGCAACATCGTCTGCGGCTACCACGGCTGGACCTACGACTGCAGCGGCGCCTGCGTGAAGATCCCGCAGATGGACGGCACGCAGATTCCGGCGGGCGCGAAGGTGCCGGCTTACCACTGCCAGGAGCGCTTCGGCTATGCCTGGGTGGCGCTGGACGATCCGCTGTTCCCGCTGCTGGAGACCGAGGAAGAAGCGCTGGGCTACCGGCGCGTCCACCAGTTCGACGAGGCGTGGAACACCGGCGCACTGCGGCTGATGGAGAACTCCTTCGACACCGCGCACTTCGCCTTCGTCCACAAGGGCACCTTCGGCCAGGGCGGCCAGCCCAAGCCGGAGCACTTCGCGCTGGACGAGACCGGCTACGGCTTCGAGGCGAGAGTGGTGGTGAAGATCAACAATCCCCCGGAGTCGCACCGCATCACTGGAACGACCGATCCGGTCACCACGCGCAGCTTTTCCAACCAGTGGCATATGCCCTTCCTGCGGAAACTGGGGCTGGCCTACCCGAGCGGCATCCGCCACACGATCTTCACCTGCGCCACGCCGATCGACGACGAGCGCATCCAGCTGATCCAATGGCTGTACCGCAATGACACCGAAGAAGATTGCCCGGCGGCGCTGCTGAACGAATGGGACACACGGGTGGTGCTGGAGGACCAGGTGATCCTGGACTCGGTCGACCCCGACGCGCCGGTCGACATCGCCCGCCGGGACGAGCAGAGCATGGCCACGGACCGCCCGGGCCTGCTGATGCGCAAGCGCCTGCTGGCGCTGCTGAAGGAACACGGAGAAACCGAAGTACACGGCTGGACCCGCATCCAGCCCGTGCGGGAGAACGCCTCATGCTGACGACGAAACAACAAGTGCTGCGCCGCTTCTGGTACGCGCTGATGCCGATGTCCGACCTGGACGACGGCCCCAGGCCTTTCCGCCTGATGGGCGAGGACATCGTGCTCTGGAAGCAGGCCGACGGCACCCCCGCCGCGGTGAAGGACCGCTGCTGCCACCGCACGGCCAAGCTGTCCAAGGGCTATGTAGAGAACGGCAACATCGTCTGCGGCTACCACGGCTGGACCTACGACTGCACCGGCACCTGCGTGAAGATCCCGCAGCAGCCGGAATCGCAGATCCCCGGCAACGCCAAAGTCCCGGCCTTTCGCGCGCAGGAGAAATACGGCTACGCCTGGGTGGCTCTCGAAGACCCGCTGCGGCCGATCCCGCACTTTCCCGAAGACGGCCAGCCGGGCTTCCGCCGCATCTTCCAGTTCTACGAGGAGTGGAAGACCTCGCCGGTGCGGATGATGGAGAACTCGTTCGACAACTCGCACTTCTCCTTCGTGCACAAGGGCAACTTCGGCCTGATCGACCAGCCCAAGCCGGCGCCCTACCAGTTCCAGGAAACCGACTACGGCTTCGAGGCCGAGACCCTGGTGCCTATCCGCAACCCCGAGGAAAGCCACCGCATCACCGGAACCACGGAGCCGGTCACGCACCGGCACCTGGTGAACCGCTACTACCTTCCCTTCAGTCGCCGGTTCGGCTGCACCTACCCAGCCAGCGGCATCGCCCACATCATCTACAACTGCGCGACGCCGATCGACGACGACCGCATGATGCTGGTGCAGTGGCTGTACCGCAACGACAGTGAGGAAGCGTGCAGCACGCAGTCGCTGATAGCCTGGGACGCGGCGATCACGGCCGAAGACCGCGATATCCTCGAAGCCACCGACCCGGACGCCTGCATAGACACCACCCGCAAGGTGGAGTTCCACATGCCGTCGGACAAGCCGGGGTTGGTGATCCGCAAGCAATTGCTGGATCTGCTGCGCGCTCACGGCGAAGAAGAAATCCACCGCGGCTCGCTGCCGCTCCAGAACAAGGTTCCTGCATGAGTGACTTCCTGATCCGCAACGCGACCGCCATCCTCACCGGCCTGAAGGGTGAGGCGGCACGCGCCCAAGGTTCCGACCTGCGGGTGCGAGGCGGCAAGATCGCCGAGATCGGCACGCTGGCGCCGCTGCCCGGCGAGCGCCAGGTCGACGCCACCGGCTGCGTGGTCTATCCGTCCTGGGTGAACACGCACCATCACCTGTTCCAGTCGCTGCTGAAGGGCGACCCGCAGGGACTGAACGCCACCCTGTCGCCCTGGCTGCTGGCCACGCCGATGCGCTTGCGGCCGCTGATGACGGAGGAGGACTTCCGGCTCTCCGCGCGCGTCGGGTTGCTGGAGCTCGCGCTTTCGGGATGCGCCACGGTGGCGGACCACAACTACCACTACTTCCCCGGCATGGCCTACGACGGCTCGGCCATCCTGTTCGAGGAAGCGGCGAAGCTGGGCCTGCGCTTCGTGCTGTGCCGCGGCGGCGGCACGTTGTCGCGGCTGCCGAGCGCCGACCTGCGGCCCGAGTCGCGGCCCGAAACACTGGATGGTTTCCTGCGCGACGTGCAACGCATAGCGCGCGAGTTCCACGATCCCGCGCCGGACGCGATGCAGCGGGTGGTGGTGGCGCCGACCACGCCGCCACACTCGATGGAGCCGGAGCAGATGCGCGAGACGGCACGGGTGGCGCGCTCGCTCGGCCTGCGCTTGCACTCGCACCTGTCGGAGACCGTGCAATACCACGATGCGGTGCATGCCAAGCACGGCATGAAGCCGGTGCAGTTTTGCGAATCGATCGAGTGGCTGGGGCCGGACGTCTGGTTCGCGCACCTGGTGAAGCTGGACGACGACGAGATCGCCTTGCTTGGCAAGACGCAGAGCGGCATCGCGCATTGCCCGCAGAGCAACGGCCGGCTGGGCAGCGGCATCGCGCCGGTCCGGCAGCTGGAAGCGGCGGGCGCCAGGATCTCGATCGGTGTCGACGGCGCGGCATCCAACGAAGCGGCTGACATGCTGTCCGAGACGCATGCGGCCTGGTTGATGCAGCGGGCACGCGCCGGGCAGGATGCTGTCGCCTTATATCGCGGCGGCAAGGGCGAAGACGATGCGGCCGCGACCACGGTGGAAGATGTAGTGCGCTGGGGCAGTGCTGGTGGCGCGGCGGTGCTCGGGCTGGATGCCGTGGGCACGCTGGAAGCCGGCAAGGCCGCGGACATTTCGATCTACGGGCTGGACCGCGATCCGCGCTACTTCGGCTTGCACGACCCGGCGATCGGGCCGGTGGCGAGCGGGGGGAATGCGGACCTGCGCTGGATGTTCGTGGGCGGGCGCGAGGTCGTGCGCGATGGGAAGGTGCCGGGGCTGGACGTGATGGAACTGGGCCGCAAGAGCCGGGAAGCCGTCAAGGGAATCCTGTCGCGCTCGTAGCCTGCAGGGGGCGTCAAGAGATGATGTAGGCCGCCGCGCCCACCGCCAGCAGCTTCCCATCCGCCCCCTTGAACTCCATCCGCGTCGACGCCACCCGCGACCCGAGGCGCAGCACTTCCGCCTGCAGATCGAATGCCTCGCCGATTCCCGGCCGCAGGTAGTCGATCCGCAGGTCTATGGTTCCCAGCTTGCCGAAGCGTTGCAGCCGCTGCTGCGGCGCTTCGTCCATGTGGCGCGCGCCGATCGCGGCCATCACGGCCAGCCCGCCCATGGCATCCAGGCCGGCGCTGATCACGCCGCCGTGCAAGCGGCTGAAGCTGTAGTGGCCTATCAATTCGCGCTTCATCGCGATGTGCCCCCTCACCTGCTCCGGCTTCAGGCTGGTGATCTTCAGCCCCAGCACCTTGTTGAACACGATCTTCTCCTCGAAGATCTCCTTCAGCCCGGCGACGAATTCGTCCTCGAAGGTGACCGGCTGCGCCGGCGGATGGCGCGTCATGGCCCGAGCTCTAAGGGCAGGTCGTCGTTCATTCGATCGCCGCCAGGGTGAGGAGCACGCGCGCGGTGGCCACCTGCTGCCCCGCCTCCACGTGCACGCTCTGCACCGTCGCATCGCGCGGCGCCGCCAGCGCGTGTTCCAGCTTCATCGATTCGATCACCAGCAGGATGTCGCCCTTCTTCACGCTGGCGCCCGCCGTCGCCTGCACCGCGATCACCTTGCCGTTGAAGGGCGCGCGAACTTCGCTGGAACCGCCCCCGGTGCCGGCGCTCTCGGGCGGTTCGAAGGAGGCATCGGACACGAACAGGTCGACGGCGCCGACCTGCACGTGCCACTCGCCCGTGGCCACTTGCACCACGGCGGCCTGCGACGCGGCGACACCATCGGCCTCGCGCAAAGGCACGTCCAGCACCGCATCGCGATGCCGCACGCGCAGCGGCCGTTCGAACGGTGACGCCAGGGCCGAGGCCGATCCGCGCGGCAGCAAGGCGGCGACGGCCGCCTCGGGCACATAGCCGATCTTCTCGTCCTGCAGGTCGCGGCGCAGTTCGTCGCCATGCTCGGCCAGGAAAGGAATCAGGGCCTCGCCGCCGGCAAAGACCGGGTGCCGCAGGCAGGCGGCAAGGAAGCGGCGGTTGGTCGGCAAGCCCAGGACCTGCAGGTCGTCGAGCGCCGCGGTGAGCTGGGTCAGGGCCTGGGCGCGGGTCGGGGCGTGGGAGATCAGCTTGCCGAGCATCGAGTCATAGTAGGGGGAGACGTTCAGCCCTTCGTAGATCGAATGATCGAAGCGCAGCGGGCCGCCGCTGCCCCCGACCCGGCCCTCCCCCGGAAGGGGCGGGAGGAACTTCCGGATCGTGCCGGTGTGCGGCGTGAAGTCTTCGTCCTCCGCACAGAGCCGCACTTCGATGGCGTGGCCCGAGAAGCGCACTTCCTTCTGCCGGCGCGGCAGCGGCTCGCCGCAGGCGATGCGCAGCTGCCATTCGACCAGGTCGTAGCCCGTGACCGCCTCGGTGACGGGATGCTCCACCTGCAGCCGCGTGTTCATCTCCAGCAGGAAGAAGGCGCCTTCCTCCAGCAGGAATTCCACCGTGCCGGCGCCGACGTAGCCGGCCGCCTGCGCGAGCTCCACCGCGCATTGCCCCATGCGCTCGCGCAGCTCGCCGTCGACCGCGGGGCTGGGCGTTTCCTCGATGATCTTCTGGTGACGGCGCTGCACCTAGCAGTCGCGCTCGCCCAGGTGGATGCCCTTGCCGTGCATGTCGCAGAACACCTGGACTTCGACGTGGCGCGGCCGCAGCAGCGCCCGCTCCAGCAGCAGTTCGCCGGCGCCGAAGGCCGACTCCGCCTCCGAGCGCGCACTGCGCAATGCCGCCGCCAGTTGCCCCGGCTCGCTCACCAGCCGCATGCCGCGGCCGCCGCCACCGGCCGCCGCCTTCACCATCAGCGGGAAGCCGATGCCCTCGGCTTCCATCAGCAGCCGCGCTTCGGACTGGTCCTCGCCGTGGTAGCCGGGCAGGCAGGGAATGCCGCGCGCCCGCGCCAGTTCCTTCGCCCGCGACTTGTTGCCCAGCGTGCGAATCGCGCCGGCCGGCGGGCCGATCCACAGCAGGCCGGCATCCTCCACCGCCTGTGCGAAGTCCGCGTTCTCGCTCAGGAAACCGTAGCCCGGGTGAATTGCGTCGGCGCCGCTGGCGCGCGCGGCGGCGATCAGCTTGTCGATGCGCAGGTAGGACTCGGCCGGCGTGTTGCCGCCCAGCCCGTAGGCGCGGCCGGCCTCGCGCACGTGCAGCGCCTGCGCGTCGGCCTCGGAATACACCGCCACCGTGGCCATGCCCATGGACCGGGCGCTGCGCAGCACCCGCCGCGCGATCTCGCCGCGATTGGCAACCAGCAGGCGGCGGATCTGCACGGTCATGCCTGGTGCGGCGGCCGCTTGGCAATGCCCATCAGCCTGGCCAGGATGCCCAGCATCACCTCGTCGGCGCCGCCGCCGATGGATGCGAGCCGGCCGTCGCGGAACATGCGCGAGACCTTGTTCTCCCAGGTGTAGCCCATGCCGCCCCAGAACTGCAGGCAGGTGTCCGGCACCATGCGGTTCAGGCGCCCCGCCTTCAGCTTGGCCATCGAGGCCAGCTCCAGCACGTCCCGGCCCCGCACGTAGAGGTCGCAGGCACGGTAGGTCAGCGCCCGCAGCGCCTCCACCTCGGTCTTGCACTCGGCCAGCTTGTACTGCACCCACTGCTGGTCGGCCAGCGCGGCGCCGAACAGCTTGCGTTCCCGCGCCCAGTCGATCGT
>JAQGMU010000189.1 GCA_028292195.1 Ramlibacter sp.
CCTTGTTGGCCTCGGCCATGCGGTGCACTTCGTCGCGCTTCTTCATGGCGCCGCCACGGCCTTCCGTGGCTTCCATGAGTTCGTTCGCCAGGCGCAGGGCCATGGACTTCTCGCCGCGCTTCTTGGCCGCTTCCTTCAGCCAGCGCATCGACAGCGCGAGGCGGCGCACGGGGCGCACTTCGACCGGAACCTGGTAGTTGGCACCGCCGACGCGGCGGGACTTCACCTCGACCATGGGCTTGATGTTGTTGATCGCCATGGTGAAGGCTTCCAGCGGGTCACGGCCGGGGTTCTTCTTCTCGATCTGCTCGAGCGCGCCGTAGACGATGCGCTCGGCGATCGCCTTCTTGCCGCCTTGCATGATGACGTTCATGAACTTGGCGAGTTCGACGTTGCCGTACTTGGGATCCGGCAGGATTTCACGTTTAGGGACTTCGCGACGACGTGGCATTTCTAACCTCTTTAATTGCTTCAGCTGGCCCTCGAAGGACCCAGGGCGCCATCTGGCTTCCCGCTTACTCGACCCGAAAGTGGGTCACTACGCTGACTCAGCCTGCCAGGGCTGAATGAGCACCGACAAACTACCTGGCTGTTAAGCCTTCTTCGGGCGCTTCGCGCCGTACTTGGAGCGGGACTGCTTGCGGTCTTTCACGCCCTGCAGGTCAAGCGAGCCGCGGACGATGTGGTAACGCACACCGGGCAAGTCCTTGACGCGGCCGCCGCGCACCAGGACCACCGAGTGTTCCTGGAGGTTGTGGCCTTCGCCGCCGATGTAGGAGATGACTTCGAAGCCGTTGGTCAGGCGAACCTTGGCGACCTTCCGCAGCGCGGAGTTGGGCTTCTTGGGCGTCGTGGTGTACACGCGGGTGCAGACGCCGCGGCGCTGCGGGCTGTTCTCCAGCGCAGGGCTCTTCGATTTGATCTTTTCGACCTCTCGACCCTGGCGTACGAGTTGATTGATGGTTGGCATTAAGAAAACGTCCCTAAACGTTCGTGAAACTGACTGCCGCGGGTGCGGCAACGGAAATACTTCTCCCGCCCCAAATTGCGGGAAAGCCTGCGAGTATATCCCGGCGGGGGGAAACCCTCAACTGGGGGCTCCGAAGCCCCCAGGACGGGGGCGCTATCTGATCCAGAGCCGGATCGCGTCCCAGGCGCGGCCGAAGATGCCGGCCTGTTCCACCGCCTCCAGCGCGACCAGCGGCACTTCGCGCAGCACCTGGTCGCCCGCAAGGATCTTCAGCACGCCGACCTGCTGGCCCTTGGTGAACGGGGCCACCAGCGGGTCCGGGCGTGCCACCTGGGTCTTGATCTTGGAGCCGCTGCCGGCCGGCACCGCCAGCACGATGGCCTGCGGCTGGCCCAGCTTGACCGTCTTGGCCGTGCCCTTCCAGACCTGCGGCTCCAGCACCGCCTGGCCGGCGTCGAACAGCTTCAGGCCCTCGAACGCCGTGTAGCCCCAGTTCAGCAGTTTCTGGGCCTCGTTGGCCCGCGCCACTTCGCTGCTGGCGCCCAGCACGATGGCCAGCAGCCGCCGGCCCTGCAGGTTGGGGAAGTCGCGCTTGGCGGTGGCGATCATGCAGTAGCCGGCCGCGTCGGTGTGGCCGGTCTTCAGGCCGTCGACCGTCGGGTCGCGGAACAGCAGCATGTTCCGGTTGGTGTCGTTGGCGGTCGGCGTGCCCTGGTAGCGGTATTTCTTGATCGAGTCGTAGTGCAGGTACTCCGGAAAGTCCTGGATCAATCGGGTGGCGAGGATGCTGAGGTCGCGGGCGGTCGTGACGTGGCCCGGCGCCGTCAGGCCCTCCGGGTTCTTGAACACCGTGTTCTTCATGCCCAGCGCCTTGGCCTGCTGGTTCATCATCTCGACGAAATGTTCCACCGTGCCGCCGACACCTTCCGCAAGCGCGACGGTGGCGTCATTGCCCGACTGCACGATCATGCCCTTGATGAGGTCGTCGACCGGCACCTGCATCTTGGGGTCGATGAACATGCGCGAACCGGCCATCTTCCAGGCCCGCACGCTGACCGGCAGCGTCTGCGTCAGGCTGATCTTCTTGGAGCGCAGCGCGTCGTAGACCAGGTAGCCCGTCATCAGCTTGGTCAGCGAAGCCTGCTCGACCGGGGTGTCGATGTCCTTGGCCGCCAGGATCTGGTTGGCGCTGACGTCCAGCAGCAGGTAGCTGCGGGCGGCGACTTCGGGGGGTTGAGGGACCTGGGCCGCGGCCAGCAGGCAGAAAAAGACCAACCAGGGCGCCAGCAGCGCCCGCATCCAACGAGTGTTCATCCCTGTGTACCCAGGTGGCGGACCACCAGGCTCTTCAAAAGCGGTAATTGTCCGTGAAAGAAATGCTCCACCCCGGGAATCACCGTAACGGGCAGAAACTGTGGCCGTGCCCAGTCGAGCACGGCAGCCAGCGGCACCGTGTCGTCGACTTCGCCGTGCACGAGCAGCGTGCGGTCGTGGCTTTCGGGCGGCAGCGGGGGCACCTGGAACCGTGAAGCCGCCGTGCCGACCAGCACGATGCGCTGCACGTCGCGCGCCGTCCAGAGCGCTTGCAGCGCCTGGGCGGTGACGAAGGAGCCGAACGAGAAGCCGGCCAGCGCCAGCGGCCCGGTGGGCGCCAGCGCCGCCACCAGCGCCAGCAGGTCCTGCGCCTCGCCCCGCCCTTCGTCGTGAGCGCCTTCGCTCGTGCCGACGCCGCGGAAGTTGAAGCGCAGCGCCGTCCAGCCGCACAGCACGAAGGCACGCGCGATCGTCTGCACCACCTTGTTGTCCATGGTGCCGCCGAACAGCGGGTGCGGATGGCAGATGACGGCGGTGCCGCGCGGCGTGCCCTCCGGCTGGTCCTGCTGCACCTGCAGCCGGCCGGCGGGCCCCGCGACTTCCAGCTTCTTCGTGTGGATGTTCATCACCGCCCCAGATGCGGCGGCGTCAGCAGGCGCTCCACCACCTTGTCGTTCTTCAGGTGGGATTCGACGATCTCGTCGATGTCGGCGGCGTCCACATAGGTGTACCAGACGCCCTCCGGGTAGACCACCGCGACCGGCCCGCCCTGGCAGCGGTCCAGGCAGCCGGACTTGTTCACCCGAACCTTGCCCGGGCCGGCCAGGCCCTGTGCCTTCACCTGCTGCTTGCAGCGGTCGAACGCGGCCTGGGCATCGTGGTCGGCGCAGCAGGCCTCGCCGTTGTCGCGCTTGTTGAGGCAGAAGAAAACGTGGTGCTTGTAATACTGGGGCTGCGAGGGCGCGGTCATTCGCGGATTGTAGGAGCGGCCTCCCGCCGCGAGACCCGCACCAGCACATACACCAGCGACGCAAAGGGCCAGAGCCAGCCGAGCCACTGGGCCAGGCCGTTGAAGCGGATGAAGCGGCCCTGCTCCCAGGCCGCCAGCGTGTCGGCGAAATAGGCGCTGGCCGGCGCCTGGTTCAGCACGCTCAGGTGCACCACCAGCGCCATCATCAGCACGGCCGCACAGCCGCGGCGCGGAATCGGCACCATCAGCAGCGCCAGCAGCAGGCCGAACAGCAGGCCGAAGCGCACCGGCATGCTGAGCCAGGCCCAGGCATGGCTTGGGCCCCAGCTCAGCGCGGCCGACAACGCGGTCACGCCGATGCCCAGCGCAACCGCGACGAAGGCGAAGACGGCGCGCCGGCCAGGCGAGCGCAGCACGGTGTAGCCCAGCAGGCAGGGAATGAAGGCGCCGAGCGCGACGCACAGCAGTTCGGCCGCCGGCACCAACGGCTGCAGTTCGATCTCGCGCATCGGCAGCCATTCGAGGAAGGGGGTGTCCTGCAGCCATTCGGCCAGCCCGCCCTCCATCCGCTCCATCACCTGCCCCAGGCCGAGCGGCACGGCGGCGGGGAACAGCAGCGCGAACGGCCACAGCGCCAGCAGCACCAGCGCCCCGCGCGATTCGGCAATGAACCAGCGATCACGGAAACGGCTCCAGCGGTCGATGGCCCCACCCAGTTCGAGCCCGGCGGCCGCGATGGCGCCGACCAGCGTGCCGGCGACGTTGAGCCCGAAATCGACGTTGGACGCCACCCGCGAGGGCAGGTAGTTCTGCACGCCCTCCATTGCCAGCGACAGCAGCGTGCCGGCCAGCACCGCCACGCCGACCGCGCCCACGTTCGGATGGGTGGCAAAGCGCCGCACGTTGCCGCGCCGCATGAAGCTGAGCGCCAGCAGGAAGCCGAGCGGCACGTAGCCCACCACGTTGGCGACCAGGTCGAAGCCGGTCCAGTACTTGGGCCAGCCGGCCCACAGGAATTCCCAGGGCGCGATTTCCTGGTTGCGCCAGCCGCTGAAGGGATACAGGCTGGCGTACACGATCAGCGCGGCATAGGCGCCCGCCAGCGGCCAGGCCGAGGTCTTGTGCTGGCTCAAAAGGGCTTCACCACGGCCAGGACCACCGCCGCCAGCAGCAGCAGCACCGGTGCCTCGTTGAACCAGCGGTACCAGGTGTGGCTGCGGCTGCCGGTGCCGGCTTCCAGCTTGCGCAGCAGCACCGCGCAGGCGTGGTGGTAGCCGATGACCAGCAGCACCACCACCAGCTTGGCGTGCAGCCAGCCGGCGCCGCGGCCGACACCGTAGCCAAGCCACAACCACAGCCCCAGCAGCAAGGCCGGTACTGCCAGCATGGTGCTGAACCGCAACAGCTTGCGCGCCATCAGCAGCAGCCGGGCCCGTTCGGCATCCGAGCCGGCGGGGACCAGGGCCAGGTTGACGTAGATACGGGGAAGGTAGAACAGGCCGGCGAACCAGCTGGCCACGAAGACGATGTGAAAGGCCTTGACCCAGAGCATGGTCCCGAGTCTACGAAAGCCGGCAGTCCACGGGGGCGAACCGCCCGCCGGGCAAAAAAAAGCCCCGGCCACACGGCCGGGGTGGGAAGCCTTTTTGCTGTCACACATCAAGGCGCCCGCTCAGGGAGGAAAAGCGGGGGACGGCAAGCCGCCCACGGGTAATTTAACAGCCCGGGCTCGGCGTTTCAAGACAAATGGATTACGTGCTTTCCACATCACTGCGCCTCTTCGCGGGCTCCATGGCCGCGCATGGGGCACAATTTTCCAACCATGACGCCTTTTGCCCCCTATCCCCACGGCCGTCCGCGCCGGCTGCGGCGTGACGAATTCACCCGCAACCTGGTGCGTGAGCACGCGCTGACGCCGCACGACCTGATCTACCCCGTGTTCGTGGTGGAGGGCAAGCAGCAGCGCCAGGCGGTCGCCTCCATGCCGGGCGTCGAACGCCTGAGCCTCGACCTGCTGCTGCCGGTGGCGGAGCAGTGCGTCGCCCTCGGCATCCCCGTGATGGCGCTGTTCCCGGTGATAGACGCGAAGCTGAAGACGCCCGACGGCCGCGAGGCCCTCAACCCCGAGGGGCTGGTGCCGCGCGTGGTGCAGGCGCTGAAAAAGGAGTTCCCGCAGCTCGGCGTGATGACCGACGTGGCGCTCGACCCCTTCACCAGCCACGGCCAGGACGGCCTGCTCGATGACACCGGCTACATCCTCAACGACGAGACGGTGGAAGTGCTGGTGCAGCAGGCGCTGACCCAATCGCAGGCCGGCGTCGACATCGTCGCGCCGTCGGACATGATGGACGGCAGGATCGGGGCGATCCGTGCCGCGCTGGAAAAGCGCGGCGACATCCATACCCGCATCATGGCCTACAGCGCCAAGTACGCCAGCGCCTTCTACGGGCCGTTCCGCGATGCCGTCGGCTCCGCCGGCAACCTGGGCAAGAGCAACAAGAAGGTCTACCAGATGGACCCCGGCAACAGCGACGAGGCCCTGCGCGAAGTGGCGCTGGACCTGGCCGAGGGCGCCGACATGGTGATGGTGAAGCCCGGCATGCCCTACCTGGACGTGGTGCGGCGCGTGAAGGACGAATTCCGCGTGCCCACCTTCGCCTACCAGGTGTCCGGCGAATACGCGATGCTCAAGGCGGCCGCCGCCAACGGCTGGCTGGACCACGACCTGGTGATGATGGAAAGCCTGCTGGCCTTCAAGCGCGCGGGCGCCGACGGCGTGCTGACCTATTTCGCCATCGACGCCGCTCGCCGGCTGCAGAAATAAGGGACGGCGCCGCGTGCAGATCGTCGAATTCGCCAAAGGCACCTTGCGCTTCCTGGAGAGCGTTCCGCACCAGCCTCCGCCCGAGGGCGGCTTCATCTGGGTCTACCTGGAGCGCGAACAGCTCGAAGCCGACCTGCCGATCCTGCAGCGCGCGGCCCACGCGATGGGCGGCTCGCAGCTGCTGGACGTCCACGTGAAGGACCTGCTCAACCGGGCCCACCCCTCGCACTACGACTACACCTCGGTCTACGACCTGGTGATCTTCCGCCGGCTGGCCACCGAAACGGAGGTGACCGCGGAGCTCAGCGCCCCCGCCGCCAAGGGCGATCCGCTCGCGCGCTTCAGCCGCATCCGCACCCGGGCGGTGGGCTTCGTAGTGTTCGACCGGCTGCTGGTCACCGTGCACCCGGCCGGCTGCTTCGCCGCGCGCGTGTTCATCGAGCGCTATCTTGCCGACGCCGTGCACAGCGAAGGCCTGACCGCGGCCGCCCGCAGCCGGCTGCCGGTCAGCGCGGCCGACCTGATGGTGCGCATGCTGAACCTGATGGTGGACAGCTACCTGGAACTGCGCAAGGAGTTGAGCACCGACCTCGACCACTGGCAGCATGGCCTGCTGGCCGCCAACAGCCGGGTCGCGAACTGGGGCGCCCTGATGACGGCCCGCAATGCCCTGCACATGCTGGAAGACCTGTGCGAGGAACAGAACGACGCCGTCCAGGAATGGCTGGACACGCAACGCGAACAGCCACCGCCCTGGATGGGACAGGCGGAGCTCGACGGCCTGCTGGCGCGGGCGCGCGACGTGGTGGAACACATCCAGCGGGTGGTGCACCACGTGCGCCGCATGGAGCAGGGCGCGGAGACGGCCGTGCAGATCCACTTCTCCGCGGTCGGCCACCGCACCAACGAGATCATGCGCACGCTGACGGCGCTCACCGCCATCTTCCTGCCGCTGAACCTGATCGTCGGCTTCTTCGGGATGAACTTCGAATTCATGCCGGCCATCCACGCCCAGGGCGGGTTCTGGTGGACGGTGAGCATGATGGTCGCCATTGCGGTGGCGATGGGCGTGGTGTTCTGGCGCAAGCGTTACCTGGCCCGCGGCGGCCGCTGAATCCCATGGAAGCACAGCCCCCCGCTCCGGCCCCGGCTCCGGCTCCGGCTCCGGCCCCCGAAAGCAGGAACCACAAGCCGCGCACGGTGGCCGACCTCACGCGCGAGAACGTGCGGGCGATGCACAAGCTGGAGCAGCTCTCCATCGCCAGGCGCTCGCTGGCCGACCGCATCGCCGAGTTCGTCGCGAAGTTCTGCGGCAGCATCACCTTCGTCTGGATCCACGCCGTCCTGTTCGCGCTGTGGGTAGGGTGGAACGTGCTGCCGGCACTGCATCACTTCGACCCCTACCCCTTCACCTTCCTCACGCTGTGCGTGTCGCTGGAAGCGATCTTCCTGTCCGCCTTCATCCTGATCAGCCAGAACTACGAGATGCGCATCTCGGACCGGCGCAACCAGCTGGACCTGCAGATCAACCTGCTGTCGGAGCAGGAGAACACCAAGATGCTCAGGATGCTGGGCGCCATCTCGCGCAAGCTTGACGTGACGCAGGAGGACGACCCGGAAATCACGGTGCTGGAGCAGGCCACCCGGCCCGAGACCCTGGCACGCCAGATCGACAAGACCTTCCGCGACCAGGCCGGAGGGCGCGCGGCGCACAAGGACGGCAGGTGATCCGCGTCGGCTGCGCCGGCTGGGGCTTGCCGGGCGCGGTGCGAGAGGCCTTCGACCCGGGCGTCAGCAACCTCGCGCGCTTCGCCAGCCGCTTCGCCGCGGTGGAGATCAATTCCTCGTTCTACCGGCCGCACCGCCGCAAGGTCTGGGAGCGCTGGGCCTCCGAGGTGCCGGCGGGTTTCCGCTTCAGCGCCAAGATGCCCAAGGTGATCACCCACGAACGGCGACTGGCCGATTGCGACGCGCCGCTGGCCGCCTTCCTGGAAGAGGTCGGTGGCCTGGGCGGGAAGCTGCACTGCCTGCTGGTGCAATTGCCGCCGAGCTTCGCGTTCGAACCGCAGGTGGTGGTGCCCTTCTTCACGCAGCTGCGCGCCGCCCATGCCGGCGCCGTGGCGCTGGAGCCGCGCAACGCCAGCTGGTTCACGCCGGAAGTGGACGCCTGGCTGCGGGCCATGCGGGTGGCGCGGGTGCTGGCCGACCCGGTGCTGTTCGACGCCGGCCGCGCGCCGGGCGGCTGGCCCGGGCTCGTGTACCTGCGCCTGCACGGCAGCCCGCGGCCGTACTGGTCCGCCTATGAGAACGCGCTTTTGGAAGCGTTGGCGCTGCGCATGCGGCAGGCGGAGGCGGAGTCCGACGAGGTCTGGTGCATCTTCGACAACACCGCCGGCGGCGCGGCGACCGCCAATGCGCTGGAGTTGAGCCGCTTGCTGGGGTGCGCTGCGCGCAACCCAGCCTACACGTAGGGCGGTGACACTTCCTCGGCCGCCAGCACGCGCTGCACTGCTGGACGCGCCAGCATCCGCTGCAGGTAGGGCCCCAGTTGCGGCAGCTCGCGCGCCTTGCCGTGGCTGAAGTTGCGCGTCCAGCGGCACAGGGTGAAGGCATAGGCGTCGAGCACGCTGTAGC
>JAQGMU010000220.1 GCA_028292195.1 Ramlibacter sp.
ATGCCCTTGGACTTCAGGAAGGAGCGCAGGATCTTGTTGGTCGTGCGCGGGTAGACGTAGTCGGTGCCCAGCAGCACGAAGCGCTTGGCGCCGCCGCCTTCCTTGGACATCAGGTATTCGACGGCCGGGATCGCCTGCTGGTTGGGTGCCGCGCCCGTGTAGAACACGTTCTTGGACAGCTCTTCGCCCTCGTACTGCACCGGGTAGAACAGCAGGCCGTTCAGTTCCTCGACCACCGGCAGCACCGACTTGCGGCTGACCGACGTCCAGCAGCCGAAGATGACGGCGACCTTGTCCTGGGTCAGCAGCTGCTTGGTCTTCTCGGCGAACAGCGGCCAGTTCGAGGCCGGGTCGACGACCACCGGCTCGAGCTTCTTGCCGAGCACGCCGCCCTTGGCGTTGATCTCCTCGATGGCCATCAGCGCCGTGTCCTTGAGCACGGTTTCGGAGATGGCCATGGTGCCGGACAGGCTGTGCAGGATGCCGACCTTGATGGTGTCTTCGGCGGCGAAGGCCGGCAGGCCGGCGGCGGCCAGCGCGATGGCGGCCGTGAGGGCGTGGAGTGTGAAACGACGTTGCATTGCGGTTGCTCCTGAAATGCGGAAGGAAAGAACCTGGAGGAAGAAATGGGACCCTGGAACCGCCCGGTTGCCGCCATCGGCGGCTTGAGGCAACCTGGACAGGCCCACTCTAGGGAGCGGGCCGGCAAGGGGCTATACGACACATGGCGTACGGCTCCGGCACGGGGCGCCGGCAAAACTCCGTTACCGGATGCGCTGCTGTCCGACACGCGGCGGCCGGGCGGGCCGGCTCAATGGTCTGGCCCGCATGCCACGAACGAGGCCCAGATGTCTTCCCTGCTCGCGCAACTGTCGCCCAGCATCACCAACCTGATCCGGCTGGACCACACGCACGTGCTCAGCGCCTTCCACCAGTACGAGATCGGCTCCTCCCCGCGCCTGAAAAAAGGCCTGGCCGACAAGGTGTCCCTGGCGATCGAGATCCACACCCAGCTGGAAGAGGAAATCTTCTATCCGGCGCTGCGGGTGGTGGCGGACGACGAAATGCTGCGCAAGAGCACGCCCGAACACGACGAGATGCGCGGGCTGATTTCGCGCCTGCGCAACATGCCGGTGAACGACCCCGCCTACGACACCACCTTCTTCGAGCTGATGCGGCACCTGATGCACCACGTCGCCGACGAGGAGACGATGCTGTTGCCGGCCGCCGAACGCCTGATTCCCGAACAGCTGGCCGAGCTCGGCAGCAGGATGACGAAGCGCCGCATCGAACTGGCCGGCCGCCGCACGCCGGAACTGGCCAGCAGCATGGCCCGCTCGTTCAGCGCCGGCGCCCTGTTCGCCGCCGGCAGCGCGATGCTGTCGGGCGCGCATCTCCTCACCCGGCACCGGCACGGTGCGGGTCCGCTGGGCAGAACACGCCCCGGACGCGCCGTGTAGCGTCAGAATGGGGCGCTCTCCAGAGGAGGTCGCCCCATGACATCCAACCCACCCGAGGTGGCGCGGCGCCGCCCGCTCTATCGGTCCCTCTACGTCCAGGTCCTGACGGCCGTCGTCATCGGCGTGCTGCTGGGACACTTCGCGCCGGACCTGGGCGCGAAGATGAAACCGCTGGGCGACGGCTTCATCAAACTCATCAAGATGATGATCGCCCCGATCATCTTCTGCACGGTGGTGGTGGGCATCGCCGGCATGGAAGACATGAAGAAGGTCGGCAAGACCGGCGGCCTGGCCCTGCTGTACTTCGAGGTGGTCAGCTCCATCGCGCTGGTGGTGGGGCTGGTGCTGGTGAACCTGGTCAAGCCGGGCGTCGGCATGAACATCGACCCCGCCTCCCTGGACACCAAGGCACTCGCGTCCTACACCGAGCCCGGCAAGCTGGGCACCACCACCGACTTCCTCCTGAACCTCATCCCGAACACGCTGGTGGACGCCTTCGCCAAGGGCGAGATCCTGCAGGTGCTGCTGATCGCGGTGCTGTTCGGCTTTGCGCTGCACCGCTTCGGCGGCCGCGGCACCCTGGTGTTCGACTGGATCGAGAAGAGCTCCCACGTGCTGTTCACGATGGTGGGCTTCATCATGAAGCTGGCGCCGCTGGGCGCCTTCGGCGCCATGGCCTTCACGATCGGCAAGTACGGCATCGCCTCGCGGTGGTCGCTGGGCGCGCTGATGGCCACTTTCTACGCGACCTGCCTGGTGTTCATCTTCGGGGTGCTGGGCATCATCGCCCGCGTGCACGGCTTCTCGGTCTGGAAGCTGATCAAGTACATCAAGGAGGAACTGCTGATCGTGCTGGGCACCTCCTCGTCCGAGTCGGTGCTGCCGCGGATGATGGAGAAGATGGAGAACCTGGGTGCGCGCAAGACCACCGTGGGCCTGGTGATCCCCACCGGCTATTCGTTCAACCTGGACGGCACCAGCATCTACCTGACGATGGCGGCGGTGTTCATCGCCCAGGCCACCAACACGCAGATGACGCTGACGCAGGAGCTCACGCTGCTGGGCGTGCTGTTGCTCACGTCCAAGGGCGCCGCCGGCGTCACCGGCAGCGGCTTCATCGTGCTGGCCGCGACGCTGTCGGCCGTGGGCCACGTGCCGGTGGCGGGGCTGGCGCTGATCC
>JAQGMU010000244.1 GCA_028292195.1 Ramlibacter sp.
AACTGCTTCCTGATCACCCTGAACGTGCCGCTGGTGCGCTACTGGCTGTCGGTGTTCAAGATCCCCTACGCCGTGCTGTTCCCGTCGATCCTGTTCTTCTGCTGCATCGGCACCTACAGCGTCAACAACAACCTGGACGACGTCTACATCACCGCCCTGTTCGGCTTCCTGGGCTACATGTTCGTGCGCCTGGACCTGGACGCGGCACCGCTGATGCTGGGCTTCATCCTCGGCCCGATGCTGGAAGAGAACTTCCGCCGCGCCCTGCTCCTGAGCCGCGGCAGCTTCGGCGCGTTCTTCACGCGTCCCATCAGCGGTACGCTGCTGGGCCTGATCGGCCTCTTCATCGCCTGGCAGGTGATCGCGTTCTTCCTGCAGGCCCGCAAGCCGAAACCCCTGAATGAAATCGAAGCCGACGCCAAGGCTGCCGGAGTTCTCGCCCACCAGGCGGAATAAGCCACCCGGTCCGGGTTGTCCGTTGCGGCCAGCGCCGGGCGACCTGGAAGCGGGTTTCCTGCCCAAGGTGTCGCAGCCCTAGCCGATGGACGCCCGGCTGCGCCGGACTGCGCTGGCGCTGAGGATCACCGCCAGGCCCGCCGTGAAGACGCTGCACGCGACGGCGCCCGCTGCAGGCTGCCGCGCCTCCAGCAGCGCGGCTGCCCCGACCCAGGCGCCGACGCCCACCGCGAGCCACAGGTCGTCGACGAACAGGCCGAGCAGTTCGCCGGCCACGGCCATCAGCGGGCCGGGCTGACTTGGCGTACCCGCACCGCGCTTCGCGGCACCGGCCGGCTGCCCCGCGCGCAGGCGCGCGCAGGCCTTCACCAGCGCCAGGGCCAGCGCCAGGAATACGGCCACCAGCAGCAGGATGCTGGCGTCCTGCGCCGGCCATGCCAGGCCGATCCCCTCGCCGACCCAGTAGGTGCCGAAGGCCGTGAGCATGACGCCGACCGCGAACTTCAGCGTGTTCTCCGGCACCCTGGCCAGCGGCCGGTGCAGGACCAGGCCCAGCGCCGCCACGAGCAGCAGCGCCAGCAGGGCGCCGGCCGAGGCGGGCAGCAGCAGCCCGCCGCGGACCCCGAGCGCGATGACGACGAACACCACCTCGATGCCCTCCAGCAGCACGGTCTTGAACGTGGTCATGAAGGCGATGCCGTCGATGGCGGACCCCGCCGGGCGCCCCGCGGCGCTCAAGGCCTGCGTCTGCCGCGCGAACGCCAGCGCCTCGTCGTGCAGCGGCACCGTGCCTGCCGCCCGCAGCACGGCCTTGTGCAGCCAGCGCAACCCGAACATCAGCAGCAGCAGCCCCACGACCAGCTGCATCAGGGGCAGGGGCACGGCAGCCAGCGACGGCCCCAGCGCGGCCACCAGGGCGGCCAGCACGCCGATGCCGGCCACGGTGCCCAGCAGGCTGGACTTCCAGCCGCGCGTGAGGCCCACCGCGAGCACGATGGTAAGGGCCTCGACGAACTCGACCATCGAAGCAAGGAAGGAAGCGAGCACCGTGGGGCCGGCAGAAGACCAGACTGTCATGGAATATCCGTTTTGGTTGGGTGGAAGGCGATCTGCCAGCGACGATAGCGAGGCCGCGGTACCGGCGCTTGACTCCCGCATTACAGTTGTGAAATCCTGCTGTCACGCCCCGGTACGCCAGGGCCACGCATACTGCCGCGAAACCCCATTCCGCCCGTTTCCATGCGCATCCTCATCGTCGAAGACGAACCCAAGACCGCCGCCTACGTCCGCAAGGGACTGGTGGAGCAGGGCTACGTGGTGGACGTCGCGAGCGACGGGTTCGACGGCCTGCACCTGGCCACGGGCACCAGCTATGACCTGATCCTGCTGGACGTGATGCTGCCCGGCCTCGACGGCTGGGCGGTGCTGCAAGGCCTGCGCCGCCAGCAGCCCACCCCGGTGCTGTTCCTGAGCGCGCGCGACGAGGTCGAAGACCGGGTGAAGGGCCTCAAGCTCGGGGCGGACGACTACCTGGTCAAGCCGTTTGCCTTTTCCGAGCTGCTGGCCCGGGTGCAGAACATCCTGCGCCGCGGCTCCACGCAGCGCGAGCAGGCACTGCGCTTCGCCGACGTGGAGGTCGATCCGCTGCGGCGCCGCGTGACGCGCGCCGGCAACCGCATCGACCTGACCGCCAAGGAATATGCGCTGCTCGACTACTTCATGCGCCACGCCGGCGAGATGTGCTCGCGCACGCTCATCGCCGAGAACGTGTGGGACATGAACTTCGACAGCGACACCAACGTCGTCGACGTCGCCGTGCGGCGCCTGCGCGCCAAGCTCGACGACCCGTACGCGCAGAAGCTGATCCACACCATCCGCGGCGTCGGCTACGTGTTCGACGCGCGGGCCGAGTGAACGCGGCCGTCTCCGCGGCCAGGCGCGGGCTCGACGCCTTGCGGCGCTCGATGACGGCCCAGATCAGCCTGGCGATCACGCTGGTCTCGGTGCTCATCATCCTGTTCTTCGGGATGATGATCGACCGCTTCCTGGCGCGCGAATTGCGCGAGGAGAGCGAGCTGCTGCTGCTGTCGAATCTCGCGTTCATCCGCGACGACCTCGCCGCCGCCGGCAACGATCCGGCCCTGGCGCCGCGGCTGGTCGACCGTGCCACCCGGCGGACGCGCCGGCTGCACGCGGAGATCGTCGACGAGCAGCGGGGCAGCGTCATCGCGCGCTCGGCGAACTACGCCGCGCCGGCCCCGGCGCCGGCGCCGCCGGCGCTCGCGACCGAGCTGCTGCCGGCGGAGGCGACCGTGGCCCAGGTGGAGGGCCTGCGCGGGCGGCTGGGCGCGGTGACGTCGATCTGGGAAGCGCCGGACGGCATCCGCTACCGCGTGCTGCGCGGGCGCATCCCGCTGCCGGCGCAGGGTGCGCAGCCGCCGCGTTCGCTGCTGGTGGCGCTGGCGATCGAGACCACGCCCACGCGCGAGCTGCGCAGGCGCAACCGCCAGAACCTGGAGACCGCGCTGGCCGTGGCCGCCGTGCTGGCGAGCCTGTTCGGCGTGTGGATCGCGCGGCGCATCCTGGTGAACGTGCGCGGCCTCGGGGCGGCGGCCAGCCGCATCGGCGCGCTCGCGCTGCACGAGCGGCTGCCGCTGGACGACACGCCGACCGAGCTGGTCGAATCGACGCTCGCCTTCAACCACATGCTGGACCGCCTGCAGAATGCGTTCGACCGGCTGTCGGCGTTCTCCTCCGACCTGGCCCACGACCTGCGCACGCCGATCGGCAACCTGCTGGGCGAGGCCCAGGTCGCCTTGTCGCGCCCGCGCAGCGCCGAGGAGTACCGGGCGGTGCTGGAGTCCGCGGTGGAGGAATACGAGCGCATGTCGCGCATGATCGCCAACATGCTGTTCCTGGCGCGCGCCGACAACCAGGCCGCGGTCGCCGCGCGCTGGACCGATGTCCGCTCGGCGCTGGAGCGCGTGGCCGGCTACTTCGAACTGCTCGCCGAGGAACGCGGGGTCGTGCTGGAGCTGGATTGCCCGGCGCCGTCCGGCGCCGCGCCGCGCGTCTGGGCGGACGAGAGCATGCTCGTGCGGGCCCTGAGCAACCTCGTCTCCAATGCCTTGCAGTACGCGCAGCGGGGGACCGCCATCCGGCTTGCGGCCGCGGAGGGCGCCGGGGGGGACTGCAGGATCGAGGTGTCGAACGAAGGCCCGCCCATTGCCGCCGAACACCAGCCGCGCATCTTCGAGCGCTTCTACCGTGTCGACGCGTCGCGGCAGGGTTCGGCTTCGGGCTCCGGCCTCGGGCTGGCCATCGTGCGTTCGATCATGGAGCTGCACCGCGGCACCGTTTCGGTCGCCAGCGCGCCCGGCCGGCGCACGGTCTTCAGGCTCCACTTTCCCGCCGAGGGCGCGGCAGGGGGCAGCCCCCCGGACATTGCGGAACGGTAATCTTCCCGAAAGGCGCGCGTAGCCGCCGCGCCCTATCGTCCACCCCTTGAGTGCGCGATGCGCCACGGGGCCGCCGGCCTCCGACCCAAACTGAAGCTGGAAGCCATGGCCCGACCCCCGACAAGAACCGCCTCGACCTGGATCGCCGCCGGCGTGCTGGCGGCACTGGCCGGCTGCTCGGTGACGCCGATCTACCAGCGGCCGGACGGCGCCATCCCCGCCAGCTGGTCCCACGCCCCGAACGCCGCAGCGGATGCGGTCACATCGGCACCGTCCGAATGGTGGCGGGCCTTCGGCAGCCCCGAGCTCGACGCCCTGGTCGCGCGCGGACTGGCCGGCGGTTTCGACCTGCGGATCGCGCTGCATCGCCTCGAGCAGGCGCGCGGCCGCGCCAAGATGGCGGGGGCGGCGCGCTACCCCAGCCTCGATGCCGGCGCCGGCGCCTCGCGCAGCGGCCCGGGCGCGGCTGGCAAGAGCGGCGTCACGCTGCAGGGCGGCATCGACCTGGACGCGTGGGGCCGCAACGGCGCGATCGCCTCCTCCGCGCTGAGCCTGGCCGAGGCGGCGCGCTTCGACGCCGACGCCGTGAAAGCCTCGCTCGCCGGAGCCATCGCCGGCACCTATTTCCAGGCGCTCTCGCTCAATGAGCGCGTGCGGCTGGCCGGCCTGATCGCCGAGGACACCCGCAAGACGCTGCAGCTGGTGGAAACCCAGGCGCGGCTGGGCGCCGCCTCGCAGCTGGAAGTGGAACAGCAGCGCAATGTGCTGCAGACCGTCGAGGCCGGCATTCCGCTGCTGGCGCAGCAAAGGGACCAGGCGATCGGCGACCTGGCCGTGTTGCTCGGCACCGTGCCCGAAGGCCTCCAGCTGGCCGCGCAGGACCTCGCCACGGTGCGGGTGCCCGACGTCGCCGCGGATGCACCCGCCGATGCGATCGCGCGGCTGCCGCAGGTGCGCTCGGCCGAGGAGCAGCTGAAGGCCGCCAACTTCGACGTCGGCGCCGCCCGCGCCGCCTTCCTGCCGGCCCTGTCGCTCACCGCCACGCTGGGCGCGGCCTTCAACCCCGCGCAGGCGCTGTGGAGCGTGGCCGGCTCGGTGCTGCAGCCGCTCTTCGACGGCGGCCTGCGGCAGGGGCAGCTGCGCGTGGACCGCGCCCATGCCGAGGAACTCGTCGTCACCTACCGCAAGGCGATCGCCCAGGCCCTGCAGCTGGCGGAAAGCCAGATGCAGCTGGCCGCCGCCACCCGGGAGGCGGAACGGCTGGACCAGGCCGCCGTCACCTCGGCGCAGCGGGCGCTGGAGCTGGCGCGCGTGCGCCTGCAGCACGGCGCCACCGATTTCCTCACCGTGCTGGTCAGCGAACGCACCCTGTACCAGGCCGAGGACACCGCCTTGCAGATCCGCCTGCAGCGGCTGCAGGCGACCGTCGGCCTGTTCGGCGCGCTGGGCAGCGGCCAGCCGGTCCTGGGCGCGGACGCCTCGCCGGCCGTCCCCGTCGCGCACAACTCAAACACCAGGGGAACCCCATGAGCCTCATCCAACGCAGCCTCTCCGTGGCGCGCCGCTACCGCCTCTCGCTGCTGCTGCCGCTGGCTGCACTGGCTGGCGTCGCCCTGCAACTGCGGGCCACGCCCGCCGCGCCGATGACGGCTTCCGCAGCGGCCAGCGTGCCGGTCACCCTGGCCACCGCGCAGCGCCGGGCGCTGCCGCTGTGGACGGATGCGCTGGGCACCGTCACCTCGCTCAACGCGGTGAGCGTGCGCTCGCGGGTCGACGGCCAGTTGCAGGCGGTCCATTTCACGGAGGGCCAGGCGGTCAAGGCCGGCGAGCTGCTGGCCACCATCGATCCGCGCCCGCTGCAGGTGCAGCTGGCGCAGAGCCAGGCGGTGCTGGCCCAGGAGGAGGCCAGGCTGGCGAGCAGCAAGGTGGACCTGGAACGGGCCGGCGCCCTGGCGCAGGCCGGGGCCGGCCCGACGCAGACGGTCGACACGCTGCGCGCACAGGTGACGACCCAGGCGGCGACGGTGCAGGCGGCCCGCTCCGCCGTCGACGCCGCGCAGCTGCAACTGAGCTTCACGCGCATCACCTCGCCGATCGATGGGCGCGCCGGCCAGCGGCTGGCCGGCGTCGGGGCCGCGGTCCATGCGATGGATGCGAACGGCCTGGTCACGGTCACGCAGATGAACCCGATCTGGGTCGCCTTCTCCGTCCCGCAGGACCTGCTGCCCGCGATCCTGCGCGAGTCGGCCGGCCATCCGCTCAAGGTCAGCGCGCTGCTGCGCGACCGCTCGCGCACGCTGGCCGAAGGCGAGCTGGTGTTCGTCGACAGCCAGGTCACGCCCACCAACGGCCAGATCCAGCTGAAGGCGCGGTTCGACAACAGCCGCCCGGCGCTCTGGCCCGGTGAGCTGGTGGCGGTGCGCATGCTGCTGCGGACGCAGGAGGACGCCACCGTGGTGCCGCAGGAGGCGGTGCAGCAGGGAGCCGACGGCAACTTCGTCTACGTCGCCAATGCCAGGCACCAGGCGGAAGTCCGCAAGGTCGGCGTCGGCGAGGTGGTCGACGGCATGCAATGGGTGCGTTCCGGGCTGGCGCCCGGCGAGACCGTGGTGACGCAAGGGCAGTACCGGCTGGCCGCCGGCGTCCCGATCGCGGCGGCGCCGCCGCCCGCCACTGCGGCCGCGCCGGCGCCGGGAGCCCACCCGTGAGCCTGTCCAGCCCCTTCATCGAGCGCCCGGTCGCCACCTGCCTGCTGGCGCTCAGCGTCCTGCTGACCGGTGCGCTGGCCTACTTCAACCTGCAGGTGGCGCCGCTGCCGCAGGTCGACTTCCCGACGATCTCGATCTCGGCCGGCCTGCCCGGCGCCAGCGCGGAAACCATGGCGACCGCGGTGGCGACGCCGCTGGAGCGCGCTCTCTCCCAGGTGCCTCAGGTGACGTCGATGACGTCGTCCAGCTCGCTGGGCCGGACCTCCATCGTGCTGCAGTTCGACCTGGCGCGCAGCATCGACGGCGCGGCGCAGGACGTCGAGAGCGCGCTGGCCGGCGCGGCGGGCTCGCTGCCGAAGACGATGACCACGGCGCCCTCGTACCACAAGGTCAACCCGGCGCAGCAGACCGTCATGTCCCTGGCCCTGACCTCGAAGACGCGGCCGCTGACCGAGCTCAATCGCTACGCCGACAACTTCCTGGCGCAGAAGCTGTCGCAGATCCCCGGCGTCGGCCTGGTGGACTTCCACGGGCAGCAGCGGCCGGCCGTCCGCATCCAGGTCGACCCGGACCGGCTCGCGCTGCGCGGGCTGACGCTGGCCGACGTGCGCAGCATCGTCGGGCTCAGCACCATCAGCGCGCCCAAGGGCAGCCTCAACGGGCCGGACCGTTCCATTGCGCTCGAAGCGACCGACCAGCTGACGGGAACCGCGCAATTCCGCGACATGATCGTCGCCTACAAGGCGGGCGCGCCGATCCGCCTCGGCGACCTCGGCAACGTGGTCGATGCCGCCGAGGACGTGCGCCAGGCGGCCAGCCTGCAGGGCCGGCCCGCCATCATCATCGACGTGCACCAGCAGGCCGGCTTCAACGTGGTCCAGACCACCCAGGGCATCATGGCGCAGCTGCCGTCCATGACCGCCGCGCTGCCGCGCGACACCCAGGTCACGGTGGTGGGCGACCGCACCCAGACCATCACGGCGTCCGTGCGGGACGTGCAGTTCACGCTGATCCTGTCGATCGCGCTGGTGATGCTGGTGATCTTCCTGTTCCTGCGCAACGTCGCCAGCACGCTGATCGCCAGCGTCACCATTCCCCTGTCGCTGTTCGGCACCTTCGCGGTGATGTACCTGCTCGGCTACACGCTGGACAACCTGTCGATCATGGGGCTGAGCATCGCCGTCGGCTTCGTCGTCGACGACGCGATCGTGGTGCTGGAGAACGTCGCCCGCCACCGCGAGCTCGGCAAGCCGGCCTTCCAGGCGGCGGTCGACGGCACCAGCGAGGTCGGCTTCACCATCGTCTCGATGACCGTTTCGCTGATCGCGGTGTTCATTCCCATCCTGCTGATGGGCGGGATGGTCGGCCGCCTGTTCCGCGAATTCGCCGTCACGGTCAGCGTCGCGATCCTGCTGTCCGGCCTGGTTTCGCTGACGGTGGCGCCGATGCTGGCCGCACGCTTCGGCGGCCGGGGCGAGCACCGCACGCCCGGCCGGCTGGATGCCTGGGCCGAACGCGCTTTCGAGGGCATGCAGGCGGCGTACCTGCGCAGCCTGGACTGGGCCCTGCGCCACCAGCGGCTGGTGCTGGCCGTCATGGTGCTCACCGTCGCCTGCACGGCGGCGCTGTACGTGCAGATCGCCAAGGGCTTCTTCCCGCAGCAGGACACCGGCCTGGTCTCGGCCACCATCGAAGGCGCCGCCGACGCCTCGTTCCGGGCGATGCAGGACAACATGGCGCGCGCCGCGGCCATGGTGCAGGCGGACCCCGACGTGCAGACGGTCTACCACTGGGTGGGGCCGAACCCGACGCTCAGCCAGGGCCGGATGATGATCATGCTCAAGCCCTTCGGCCAGCGGCCCATCGCCGATGCGGTGGTCGCCCGGCTGAA
>JAQGMU010000280.1 GCA_028292195.1 Ramlibacter sp.
TACCGAGCGCCGCCGCCGGCCGACGTCGGTGCCTTGACGCGGTGCCGGGCTTGACCCGGCATCACACCTTGAACAGCTGCGCGATCAAACCGCGCAGCCACCGGTTGCCGGGGTCGGACTCGAAGCGTCTGCTCCAGTGCAGCGAGACCACGAAGTCGCGCTGCGGGAAATCGGGCTCGACGATCGCGTAGCCGCCCTCGAAGCCGCGCGCGATGTTGCGCGGCATGACCGCGGCCAGGTCGGTCGCCTTCACGATAGCCGGCAGCACCAGGAAGTGCTCCGTCACCAGCCGCAGCCGGCTTTCCAGCCGCAGCTGCCCGACGATGCGCAGGGTGTCGGAATGGGAGCGCACCCCCACGAACTCCAGCTCGCGCAGCGCTTCCAGCAGCGCCTTGCCGCTGCGCCGCTTGCGCGTGAACGGATGGCCCTCGCGCAGCAGCACCACGTAGCGGTCCTTCAGCAGTTGCAGGCGCTGCGTCTCCTTGACCATCGGCAGGAAGCCGAACGCGAAGTCGATGCTGCCGGCATCCAGCGCTTCGGTGATCTGCTCGCGCGGCAGCGGCCGCGTTTCCAGGCGCACGCCCGGGGCCTGTTCGCGCAGGGTCACCATCAGCTCCGGCAGGAAGCGGCTCTCGCCGATGTCGCTCATGTGGATCTGGAAGCTGCGGCTGGCCCGGGCCGGCTCGAAGCCCGCCGTTTCGGCCAGCGCCTGCTCCAGCGTGGCGAGTGCCTGGCGCACCGGCTCGGCCAGCCGGTTCGCCTTCGGCGTGGGCTGGACGCCGCCGGCGCCGCGCATGAACAGCGGGTCCTGGATCAATACGCGCAGCCGCGACAGGCCCTGGCTGGCGGCCGGCTGCGTCAGGTCCAGCAGCTCGGCGGCGCGGCTGACGTTGCGCGTGCGGTAGACGGCGTCGAACAGGCGCAGCAGGTTGAGGTCGACATCGTTGATATGCATCGGCTGAATGAGGGTCCAGCCGATTATCCGATGGCTGCGCCGCCTTACTTTCCGGCCGGCGGGAACCGTGCCACGTAGTACGCCAGGATGTCCAGGTCTGCCTCCGGGATCTGGCTCAAGGCTGCCGTCATGGCCTGCGTGTACCCGGGGCGCGAGCCGGACTGGAAGCCGTGCAAGCTCGCCCGCAGGTAATCCTCATGCTGGCTTCCGATGCGTGGCACCTGCTGGCCACCGGCCAGATCGGCACCGTGGCAGAACACGCATTTGTGCTGCTCCGCGAGCGCCCGCCCCTTGGCCATGCGGACCGCATCGGGCGGTGCGGCCGGCGGCGGGGCAGGGACGGGTGGCAGTGTCCCGATGAAGTCGGAGAAGCCGCGCAGGTCGTCGTCGGTCAGTGTCTTGGCGACCGCCGTCATGGCCTCGTTGCTGCGCCGCCCCTCGCGAAACAGGAACAGCTGCGTGATCGCATACAGCGAGGGCTGGCCGGCCAGCACCGGCGTGAGCGGCTCGCCAGTGCGCCCGTTGGCGCCATGGCAAGCCGCGCACAGCCCGGCGAAGCGCTGCGCATACGACGCCGCGGCCGGCGGCTTGGCGGTGGCCGTGGGGCCACTCGACTTCGCCCGGGCTGCCGGGGCTTTTTGCTGCCCCCCGACATCCGGAGAGATCGCCACCAGCGCCAGCGCCGCCGTGCAGGTCACCAGGCCTGCAGCCCTCCTCGCCCTCACTTGCCGTAGCTGATGCGGTAGATGGCCCCCGCGTGATCGTCGCTCACGAGCATCGATCCGTCCTTGAGCACCAGGAAGTCCACCGGGCGACCGAGGTAGGTGTTGTTGTCGACGAAGCCGGTCATGAAGGGCTCGACCCGCGCGCCGCCCTTGCCGTCAGGCCAGGCGACCGAGATGTCGGAGTACTTCTTGGTGCGGTTCCACGGGCCGTGGCGCGCGATGAACATCGCACCCTGGTACTTGGGCGGGAACATCTTGCCGCGATAGAAGGTCAGGCCCAGGGAACCCGCGTGCGGGCCCAGCAGCGCAGCCGGCTTGACATAGTCGTCGCAGGACTTGCCCCAGCCGAATTCCGGGTCCGGGATGTTGCCCTGGTGGCAGTAGGGGTAGCCGAAATGCTGCTGGCCGGGCTTGCTCACGTGATTGAGCTCGTCGTTCGGCAGTTCCTCGCTGAACCAGTCGCGGCCGTTGTCGGTGAACCAGAGGTCGCCGGTCTTCGGGTCGAAGTCGAAGCCCACCGTGTTGCGCACGCCCGAAGCGATGGTTTCGATGTTGCTTCCATCCAGGTCCATGCGATAGATCTTCGCGTACTGGCCGGGATCGCAGATGTTGCACGGCGCGCCGATGTTGTAGTACAGCTTGTTGTCGCGGATCCGCAGGTACTTCCAGCTGTGGTCGCCGCCACCGGGCAGCTTGTCGTACAGCACCTTGGGCTCGCCGAGGTTGTCCAGCTTGTCCTCGACGTTGTCGTACCGCATGATCTTCGTGTTCGTCGCGACGTACAGGCTGCCGTTGTGGAACTCGATGCCCGTGGCCATCGGCATCTTGTCGATGATGACCTTGGCCTCGTGCTTGCCTTGCTCGGGAATCACGTAGACCTTGTTGGCGACGAAGAGCGAACTGACGAAGATGTTGCCTTTCGCGCCCTGGCGCAACTCGCGCGCGTCCAGCACGCCGGAAGCCCAGGTCTCCACCTTGAAGCCGGGCGGCAGCTTGAACCTGGAGGTCGGGAGCTTGTCGCGAGCGGTCGGGATCGGGAATGCCGGCACCGGCGCCATCTGCATCGCGGCGTCGGTCTTGGGCCGCCCCTTGGCCCACCCGGGCTCTTCCGCCGGCGGCGTCTGCGCCAGTGCCGGAAGGCCGATGCAGCAAAGCGCGGCAAGCACAACAAGCGAGCGAACATGCTTCATGACTTGTCTCCTGGTGTTCTTGGAGCCGACAATTTTGAAGGAAGCCCAGGAGCCGGGCAACAGGTCCGATGGGCGATTGGTAACAGATCAGCCAGACCATCCGCGCCCCGGGATTTCATGCTGCCAATGCATACCGCTTAGTTGCCTCATTGGATTGATCTATGGCGGCGCTTGGCGGACACTGGCGCGTTCACCCGGAGACAAGCGCTTGGAAGTTTCATTCAGCAAGGAAATCGAATCGCTGCGCCTGGGCGCGGGCGACACCTTCCACGGCGAGGGCATCCTCGCCATCACCAAGGCGCTGCTGCAGTCCGGCGTGGCCTATATCGGCGGCTACCAGGGCGCACCGGTGTCGCACCTGCTGGACGTGATGGTGCAGGCCAAGGAATACATGGACGAGCTCGGCGTGCACGTCGAGGCCTGCTCCAACGAGGCGTCCGCCGCCGCCATGCTCGGCGCGTCCATCCACTACCCGCTGCGCGGCGCCGTCACCTGGAAGTCGATCGTCGGCACCAACGTCGCCGCCGACGCCCTGTCCAACCTGTCTTCGCCCGGCGTCACCGGCGGCGCGCTGATCGTGGTCGGCGAGGACTACGGCGAAGGCGCTTCCGTGATCCAGGAACGCACCCACGCCTTCGCACTGAAGTCCAGCATGTGCCTGCTGGACCCGCGGCCCGACCTGGGCGTGATGACGCGCATGGTGGAGGAAGGCTTCCGGCTCTCGGAAACCTCCAACATGCCGACGATCCTGGAATTGCGCATCCGCGCCTGCCACGTGCGCGGCAGCTTCCAGACCAAGGACAACGTCCCGCCGGCCATTTCCACGCGGGCGCTGATGGAAAACCCGGCCGGCTTCGACTACATGAAGCTGGCGCACCCGCCGGTGACCTTCCGGCAGGAGAAGCTGAAGGGCGAGCAGCGCATTCCCGCGGCCCGCAAGTACATCGTGGAGCACAAGCTCAACGAATTCTTCGACGGCCAGCACAAGGACCTGGGCCTGGTCGTCCAGGGCGGCCTGTACAACTCCCTGGTCCGCAGCCTGCAGCAGCTGGGCCTGGCCGACGCCTTCGGCAACAGCGACATCCCGATGCTGGTGCTGAACGTCACCTACCCGCTGGTGCCGGAGCAGATCGCGGACTTCTGCATCGGCAAGCGCGCGGTGCTGGTGGTGGAGGAAGGCCAGCCCGAATACATCGAGCAGGAGATCGCCACGCTGCTGCGACGGCGCGACGTCCAGACCAGGCTGCACGGCAAGGACCTGCTGCCGTCCGGCGGCGAGTACAGCGTGGAGGTGCTGGCTACCGGCCTGACGCAATTCGCGGCCGGCTACCTGCCCGGCCCGGCAACGGAGGAAGCGCGCCGCTGGCTGACCGGCAACGGCGAACGGCGCCAGGCCGCCGCCGCGGCGCTGGCCAAGCCGCTGCCGGCGCGGCCGCCGGGCTTCTGCATCGGCTGCCCCGAGCGGCCGGTGTTCTCGGCGCTCAAGCTCGCGCAGCAGCAGATCGGCGACGTGCACATCGCCGGCGACATCGGCTGCCATGCCTTCGGCACCTTCGAGCCCTTTTCGATGGGCCACTCGATCCTGGGTTACGGCATGTCGCTCGCCTCGCGCGCCGGCGTCTCGCCGATGATGCAGCGGCGCACCCTGGCCATCATGGGCGACGGCGGCTTCTGGCACAACGGCATGCTCACCGGCGTGCAGAGCGCGCTGTTCAACGGCGACGACGCGGTGCTGCTGATCTTCAAGAACGGCTACACGTCCGCCACCGGCACCCAGGAGATCATCTCCTCGCCGAAGGAGGACACGAAGTTCGAGGCGACCGACAAGGGCGCCAGCATCGTCCACACCAACCAGACCATCGAGAACGCGCTGAAAGGGCTGGGCGTGCAGTGGATGCGCACGGTCTACACCTACGAGGTGGAGCAGATGCGCGGCACCCTGACCGACGCCTTCACCAGCGACTTCAACGGCCTCAAGGTGATCATCGCCGAGGGCGAATGCCAGCTGGAGCGCCAGCGCCGCATCAAGCCCTGGCTCGCCAGCCTGCTGAAGAAGGGCGAGCGGGTGGTGCGCGTGAAATACGGCGTCGACGAGGACGTCTGCAACGGCGACCACGCCTGCATCCGGCTCTCGGGCTGTCCCACGCTGACCATCAAGGACAACCCGGACCCGCTCAAGGTGGACCCGGTGGCCACCGTCATCGACGGCTGCGTCGGCTGCGGCCTGTGCGGCGCCAACGCCCACGCCGCCACGCTGTGTCCCAGCTTCTACCGCGCCGAAGTCGTGCAGAACCCCAAGTGGCACGAGCGCCTGTTCAACTCCTTCCGCGGCACCCTGGTGCGCGCACTGCAGACGGCATGAAGACCCGACCCATCTCGCTTTTGATCTGCGCCCTGGGCGGCGAAGGCGGCGGCGTGCTGACCGAATGGCTGGTCGACATCGCCCGCCACGCCGGCTACGCGGCGCAAGCGACTTCGATCCCCGGCGTGGCCCAGCGCACCGGCGCCACCACCTACTACATCGAGGTGTTCCCGGTCTCGATGGCGGAGCTGGCGGGCAAGCGCCCGGTGTTCAGCCTGAACCCTGTCCCCGGTGCGCTCGACGCGATGATTTCCTCCGAGCTGCTGGAGACGGCGCGCCACGCCGGCTACGCCTGCCAGGCCACGTCGATTCCCGGCGTCGCGCAGCGCACCGGCGCCACGACCTACTACGTCGAGGTGTTCCCGATCGCGATGAAGGACCT
>JAQGMU010000332.1 GCA_028292195.1 Ramlibacter sp.
CGGCGCGCAAGCCCGCGCCCAGACGCGCGGCAGCTGCCGCCAACGACCAAGCGGTGCCTGTGCGCAAGGCCGCGGCCCGCAAGAAGCCAGGCACCGCGCGCGCCACGGCCAGCGCTGCCGCCACCAAGGCCAGTACGCGCCGCAAGGGCGGCTGACGCTGCCCCCCATCCCGGAGCAAGCACGCATGAAGTTCAAAGGTGTAGCAACCCTCATCGCATTGGCTGCCACGGCCCTGCTTGGCGCCTGCCACGACGCCAGGCTGCCGGCCCAGGGCAGCGCCGCCAGCGAGGGCAACCACACGGCGGTCCTCGGCGGCTTCGGCGGCGGCCCCCAGGCGCCGTCCGATGCCCAGGCCATTCCACCCCCGCCCGGCGTGCCGCGGCTGGCCAGGGCGCAGCTGGTGCCATCGGGCCCCGACGCCGCGCTGGCGGTCTGGCTGCAGGACGGCAACGTGGTCGCCGCCAGCTACACCAAGGCAGGTGGCTGGGGGCCATCGCAGGCGCTGGAAGAGATCTTCGGCGACGACAGCGACCCGCAGCTGGCCAGCAATGGCCAGGGCACGGCGATGGCGGTCTGGCGCCACACCGTCGGCAGCATCCAGAGCCTGCGCTACAGCCGCTTCGACTCGAGCGGCTGGAGCGTCCCCGACGTGATGCCGGGCGCCCTGCCGCAGCCGCGCACCGAGCGTGGCGCCGCACCGCGGATCCGGATGGACGCGCAAGGCCAGGTGCTGGCCGAGTGGACCAGCGGCTTCGACCCCAGCCAGACCCAGAGCGCGCGCTACGTGCCGGGCCAGGGCTGGAGCCCCGCGGCCAGCGCGCTGGCGTCAGCCGCGCCCGCATCGCCCGCCCCCCCGCCGCCATCACCTGCCCGATAGCCGGCGCCAGAACCTCGCAATCACCTGCGCCGCCGCCGCGCGAGTTCCTGCCGGGGCGGGCATCAGGCCCGCCCTTTCCTTGGGTTGGATGGTGATGCGCCGGCCTCCACGGCCTCGGCCAGCAGCCAGTCGGCGAAGGCCCGTGCATCGGGGTTGTGGGCCGCGTGGGCGGCCAGCGTGACGAAGTAGCCGCGGCGCGAGGCGGCCGGACTGCGGAACGGCGCCACCAGCTTCTTCTGCCGCACCAGGTCGGCCAGCAGCGGCAGCCGGCCGATCACGATGCCGTGGCCGGCGACGGCTGCCGTCACCGCCTCGTTGTACTGGTTGAAGCGCATGGTGTGCGCCATCTGCACCTCGCGCATTCCCATCAGCTGCAGCCACGGGTCCCAGTCCACCGTCATCGGTGCGTCCTGCATTTCCACCGTGAGCAGCGTGTGGTGCTCCAGGTCGGCCGGCGTGCGCAGCGGCCGCGCCGGGTCGCGCAGCAGCAGCGGCGAGCACATCGGCTGCACCTGCTCTTCGAACAGCACCGGCCCGCGGCCCTGGGCGATGGGCACCAGGCGCACGGCCAGGTCGATGCTGCTGCGGTCCAGGTCCACCAGGTCCAGCGTGGCGGAGACGCGGACATCGACGGCCGGACTGGCGGCCGTGAAGCGGGCCAGCCGCGGGATCAGCCAGAACGAGGCGAAGCCCGGCGTGCAGGTGACGGCGACGTGGCGGCCGGTGGCGGTGCTGGCGCGCACCCGGGCGGCGGCATCGCGCAGCCGCTCCAGGCTGTCCTCCACCGCGCGCTGCATGATGCGGCCGGCCGGCGTCAGCGCCAGCGCGCGATGGCGCCGCTCGAACAGCGGCACGCCGACGCTTTCCTCCAGCTGCTGGATCTGCCGGCTGATGGCCGACTGCGACAGGAACAGCTCGCTGCCTGCGCGGGTGAAGCTCAGGTGGCGGGCCGCCGCCTCGAAGCTGTGCAGCAGGTCCAGCCGCAGCTGCTGCGAGCGCGGCACGGCTGCGGCTGCGGCTGCGGCCGGACCCGCTTTCGCATTCCTGGCTTGCATGCGAACCATGCGGATTCACCGTTTCACCATTGGAGACGTGGCCAGTATATTGATTCCCATGACGCATGCAAAGACCGAAGCCATGGGAGCCTTCCAGCTGGCAGCCCGCCGCCTGTTCGACATTCCCGATGCCGCCGCGGTGCAGATCCGCTGCACCGCCGGCAGCCTGTGGATCACCCTGGACCACGACACGCGCGACATCATCCTGGCGCCGGGCGAAAGCTTCAGCACCGGCGAGCACCGGCGTGCCCTGGTCTACGCGCTGGAGCCAGCCGCCTTTGCCCTGTCGGCGCCGCGTCAGGAGGGCCATCTCGGGCAGCCGCGGCCGCTCGCGGCCTGACCCTTCGCCACTTGCGGCCCAGTCCTACGCCACCCTCAGCCGCCGCCGACTAGATTCGCATCCGATGTCCATGGCATGTCCGCCATGGCCGAGGAAGCTGCCGGAGGTGGGTTTTGTCGGTTGAAGTGTTCCTGGTGGAAGACCTGAAGAACATCCAGAGCGCCGTGGCGCAGATGTTGAAGGGCCTAGGCGATTTCCGCATCACAGCGGCAGTGTCCACGGAGGCGGAGGCCCTGGGCTGGCTGGAACAGAACCCCGGCAGCTGGGACCTGGCCGTCATCGACCTGGTGCTGGAGCAAGGCAGCGGCATGGGCGCCATCAGCCGGGCCCGGCGCACGTCGCCCAAGGGGCGCGTGGTCGTCTTCAGCAATTTCGTCACGCCGGGCATCAAGGCGCACTGCCTGCGCCTGGGCGCCGACGCCGCCTTCGACAAGCACTCCGAGTTGCGCGACTTCGCCGACTACTGCGCCGAGCTGGCTGCGCCGGAGCGCTCGCTGCCCTCGGCCTGAGTCAGGGAAGCAGCCGCCGCAGGCTGCGGAAGAACAGCTCGGACTGCATGCGCTCGCCCAGGCTCTGCTCGGCCACGCGCGCCGCCAGTTCCGGCGCCACCGGCTGCAGCGGCCGGCCGGTGGACAGCGCCAGCACCTGCGCCATGCAGGCCCGCTCCAGGTAGTACAGGTCGTCGAAGGCATGGTCCACCCGTTCGCCGCAGACGAGCACGCCGTGGTTGCCGAGGAACACCACGTCGGCGCCCCGCATGGCCCGGGCGATGCGCTCGCCCTCGCCGGCGTCCAGCGCCAGCCCGTTGTAGTCGGCGTCGGCCGCCAGCCGGCCGTGGAAGCGCATCGCGTTCTGCGACAGCGTGGTGTCCAGCGCCCGCAGGTCGGTCAGCGTCAGCGCGGTGGCGTAGGGCATGTGCGTGTGCATCACGCAAGCCTTGCCGGCGATGCGATGCACCGCTGCATGGATGAACATGGCGGTGGGTTCGACCGGATGGGAACCCGCGAGGACGCGGCCCTCGGCGTCGACCAGCACGATGTCGTGCCCCTGCACTTCGCCCCAGTGCAGGCCGCGCGGGTTGAGCAGGAACCAGTCGGGCCGCCGTGGCACGGCCACGCTGAAATGGTTGCAGACGCCCTCGCCCAGCCCGTGGTGGGCGGCGGCGCGCAGTGCCAGCGCGAGGTCGGCACGCAGGCTCCTCAGCTCTGGCGAATGGAACAGTTCCTGGGCTTCGATTTCGTGTTGCGCGTGCATCCGGCAGCTCCTGGCACGTTGGGGTGTGTGCGGCATTGTCCTACGCCGCACCCGCTGCCGTTCTGACAGTCGAGCCAGCCGTGGCGCGCACACTGGATATGCATAAAAGGAATTCCGTGGCCAAACGCACACCGCGCGGCGGCGCCAGACCGGCGTCGGCCAGGCAGGAACCCAAGGCGCCGGCGCCGTTCGAACGGCACAGCGGCGAAGGATCGGCGAGCGCCCTGGAGACCCTGCAGAAGCTCGAAAGCCGGCGCCGCCTGCCCTCCAGGCCGGCCGATCCGCGCTCCAGCGACGACTCCAGTTCCTGACGCTCGAAGGCGCTCCTATTGCCGCGCGAAATGCCGGCTGACCCAGGTGCTGTCGGGCAGGTCGCCCGCTCTCCCCATAGGCACGTAGGCCGGGCCCAAGCACATCCGGTAGCTTCGGTCGGACGGCCGATACGGATGCTTTCTTACAGCCGTGCTTTGCGCGGGCTCCCACAATTCGCAGCACCAACTACCAGGGAGTCTCTGTCATGCGTAAAACCTCTATCGTCCTTGCCTGCCTCGCCGCTTCCGCGTCCCTCGCCCTCGTGGGCTGCGACGTGCGCAAGACGCAGGACGGCAATGTCGATGTTCCGAAGTTCGAAGTCTCCAAGACCAAGGACGGCGACGTCACGCTGCCGAAGTACGACGTGACCGCGCCGAAGGTCGACGTGACCACGACCCAGAAGGACGTGAAGATTCCGGAAGTGCACGTGGACACGAAGGACGCCACCATCACGGTGCCGAAGATCGAAGTGACGCCGGCCAAGGAAGTTGCCGCCGCCAAGAAGTAAGAACAGCAGCCAGGCCTTTGTCTTGTCAGGGGCCGGCTCTTGCCGGCCCTTTTTCATTGCCCTACACCGCCCGCACGCTCACTTCCATGTTGGTGATCTCCAGCGGGCCGTAGTTCGAGAGGAAGGCGACGTCGGCGATGTCGCGGCCGTGCGCCACCACGATGCGGCCGCCTTTCGGCTCGCTCTGGGTGGCGTCGAACGCGTACCAGCCGCCGCCCAGGTACACCTCGTACCAGGCGTGCATGTCCATCGGGTCGAGCTCGTGCAGGTAGCCCACCACCACCCGCGCCGGCAGCATGAGGCTGCGGCACAGCGCCACGCCGACGTGGGCGAAATCGCGGCACACGCCCGCGCTCAGCTCCAGCGTGTCGAGTGCGCAGGTGCTTTCCTCGCTGACGCCGTAGCGGTATTCGATGTTGTCGCGGATCCATTGCTGGATGCGCTCGGCCTGCGGGTAGCCCGGCGCGCAGCCCTGCACGATCTCGCGCGCCCGCTCCTCCATCTTGTCGCTCGGGCAGTAGCGGCTTTGCAGCAGGTAGACCAGCGTGTCGTCGGGCAGCTGGTCCGGCGGCACGCGCGGCGCCTTGCGGTCCACGGCGATCTGCTCGGCCACCTCGACTTCGCTTTCCACCGTCAGCACGCTGTTGCCCGCGGGCAGCGTAAAGCGCTGGCACAGGTTGCCGAAGCCGTCCACGTATTCGGTGGCGGGCACCCAGGGCTCGATCTCGTAGCGCTCCGCCACCACCCATTGGTCGGCATTGCTGCGCGGCCGCAGCATGGCCGCCAGCGGGCAGTCCTCCACGCAGTGCAGCTCGATCCGGTTGCGGGCTCTCAATCGCATGGGTGAAAAATCAGCGGGCCAAAAAATGCCCGGCGCTCGGCCGGGCTCAAAGATTCCAAGGCATAGCGGCTACTCACCGCCGCTATGCAACTATGCATTGCAGGGCGCGGCAGCCTCGTAGGACCAGTGCCTGCCTGTCGCGGGCCCCTGTCCGACAGGCGGGCCGGACAAGTCCGCCAACGCTGGCGCAGCGGCCCGTGGCCGCACAAAGGGACTTAGACTCCGGCCTGCCCAGGACGCAGTTCGCTGCAACATCTTCGTGCCCTTCCACTCCATCACCACTCACGTCCTGCTTGTCGATGACCAGCCTGCCAACCTGCTCGCTCTGGAAGCGGCGCTGGACCCCCTGGGGGTGAACATGGTGCGGGCCGTCTCCGGCCCCGAGGCGCTGGCCGCGCTGGAACTGCAGGATTTCGCCGCCGTGCTGCTGGACGTGCGCATGCCGGGCATGGACGGCTTCGAGGTGGCACGCGAAATTCGCCGCCGTCCGCGCTCGCGCTTCACACCGATCCTGTTCGTGACCGCCGGCGACGACCCCGACGAGGCCATGCTGTCCGCCTACGCGCTCGGCGCCGTCGACTTCCTCGCCAAGCCGCTGCGCGCCGAGGTGCTCAAGGCCAAGGTGGCGGTGTTCGTGGAGCTCTATCGCAGCAAGGAGGAACTGCGCGCGCGCGAGCGGCGCGATTTCGAGCAGCGGCTGGAGGCCAAGGAGGAGCGCTACCGCACGCTGTTCGAGTCCATCGACGAGGGCTTCTGCGTGGTCAAGCTGCTGCGCAGCGCCGACGGCGTGGTGCGCGACTACCGCTTCGAGGAAGCCAACGAAGCCTTCAGCCTGCACACGGGCCTGCACGACGCCGTGGGCAAGACCATCCACGAACTGGTGCCGGAGCACGAACGCAGCTGGTTCGACCTCTACGACCGGGTCGCCCGCACCGGCGAGGCCACCCGCTTCGTCGAGCAGGCCAAGGGCATGAACCGCTGGTTCGACGTCTACGCCAACCGGCTGGGCGGCCCGGGCAGCGACCTGGTGGCGGTGCTGTTCTCCGACATCACCGAGCGGCTGCTGGCCGAGCAGGACCTGCGCCGGCTGGCCGACGAACTGGCCCAGGCGAACAAGCGCAAGACCGAATTCCTGGCGACCCTGGCGCACGAGTTGCGCAACCCGCTGGCGCCGCTGTCCAACGGACTGCACCTGATGCGCCTGGCTGGGGGCAAGCCCGAAACGCTGGAGAAGACGCGGCAGATGATGGAACGCCAGGTCCAGCACATGGTGCACCTGGTGGACGACCTGCTGGACGTCGCCCGCATCAGCACCGGCAAGGTGGAACTGCGGCGCCAGGCCATGGACCTGAAGGACGTGGTGGCGACCGCGGTGGAAACCAGCGGCTCGCTGATCGAGTCCGCCGGCCACAAGCTGACGGTGGAACTGCCGCCCGAACCGCTGACGATGAACGCCGACCCGACGCGCCTGGCCCAGGTGGTGAGCAACCTGTTGAACAACGCCGCCAAGTACACGCCGGCCGGCGGCGCCATCGCGCTGCGCGTCGCGCGGGAAGACGGCGATGCCGTGCTGCGCGTGACCGACACGGGCGTCGGCATCGCGCCCGAAGCGCTGGGCAAGGTGTTCGAGATGTTCGCCCAGGTGTCCACCGCCGAGGGCCGGCCGCAAGGCGGGCTGGGCATCGGCCTGTCGCTGGTGCAAAGCCTGGTCGCGCTGCACGGCGGCAGCGTCACGGTCGCCAGCCCGGGCCGCGGCGAGGGCAGCACCTTCACCGTGCGCTTGCCGCTGGTGGCGGCAGTGCAGTCCGGCGCCGCCAGTGCACCGGCGGCCGCCAGGCACCAGCCCGGCCAGCTGCGGGTGCTGGTGGTCGACGACAACACCGACGCCGCCGAGAGCCTGGGCGTGCTGCTGGAGATGGAAGGCCACGCAGCCCACATCGCCCACACCGGCCGCGACGCATTGGCGGCCGCGCCGGGATTCGCGCCGGACGTGGTGTTCCTCGACATCGGCCTGCCCGACCTGAGCGGCTACGACGTTGCCCGCCAGCTGCGCAACATGCCTGCCGGCGAGAATGCGCTGCTGGTGGCCCTGACCGGCTGGGGCACCCAGGAAGACCGCAAGCGCACCCATGACGCCGGCTTCGACCGCCACCTCACCAAGCCGGCCGAACTCACGGCCGTCGAAGAACTTCTGCGCTCGGCGGCGCAGGCCAAGCACGGCTAAAGCAGCTAACGCGGCTAACGCGGCCTGGCTCGACCCGTAGGCTGGGGTGCAACCCCAGCGCTCACAGCTTTCCCAAAACCCCCCGCGCCATCACCCCCAGCTCCTGCGCAATTTCCCCTTCAACCCGCTCATCACTCCCCGACGCGCGCGCCTTTCCCCACAACGCCACCAGCGCCTCCCGCCGCCCCGCCACGGCCGCCACCACTTCGCTGCGCCATGCCGCCGGCAAACCGCCCGCGGCCGGCGCCAGCCGATGCGCCACCGCCAGGTAGCCGGCCAGCGCGCTCTCGGCCAACGCCACCAGCATCTCCTCGCTCAGCTGCACTTGCGGCTGGCCGGCCGGAGCCGAGCGGTTCTTGAGCGCCGCCGCGACGTAGGCTGCACCCCCGCCGATCACGGCGCCCAGCGCCGCCGCCGCACCCAGCGTCAGCCCGCCCGTCAGCAGGTCGATCCCGGCGCCCATGGCGGCCCCGGTGGCGGCGCCGGCCATGCCGGCCTGCGGCTGGTCCACTGCCTGCCGCAGGTCAAAGCCCTCTTCCATCCGCGCGGTGGCCACCGGCGCCGCCGGCGCATCCAGCCGGTGCAGCCGCAAGAGTTCCGCCAGCGTGGCCGTTTCTTCGGCCCGTACCCGCACCAGCAGCGCCTGGGCGGCGCTGTCGCGCGCACGCTGGCTCGCCTCGCGTTCGCCGGCATTCACCAGCTGGCGCAGGTTCACGGGTGCGCCGGCCACCTCTTCGTGCTCGCGCGCCGCCCGCACGAGCAGAGTGGCCAGCAGCTGCATGGCCTGCCTGAAACGCTGTTCGTTCTGTTCGGTCCAGGCGGCGGCCAGGCGCGCGAAGCCGGCGCGCTTGCTGGCCGGCAACCGCGCGGCGATGGCCTCGAGCAGGCGCGGTTCACGCAGCCAATGCGCCGCAGCGGCATCGAGGTCGAGCACGTCGGCGGCCAGCCCGCTGCGCTGCACGCTGGCGCGGTACGCCTCCAGGACCGCCGCATCGGCCCCGGCATCGGCGAGCACCAGCGCGGGCTGCGCCACCCAGTGCAGCAGCCGCATGGCCTGCGCGATGGAGTCGCTGCCCTCGGGCAGCAGCAGCACGAGGTCGCAGTCCGCCAGCGCCTCCTGCAGATCGTCGGCACCGGCCGGCTGCGCCGCCCGGAATCGCCCCAGCAGTTCCTGCATCCAGGCCTGGGCCGCCCCGGCCCCGGTCCGCGCGACCGTCGGTGCCGGCGGCTGGTAGTCGGGCGGAATGTCGAACACCCGCAGCACGTCGCCCTTCGACGTGGTCAGCAGCGTGCGGGCCGCGCCGATGCGCGCCGGCCGGCCTGGCGCCTCCGGCAGCAGCCGCAGCACCAGGTCGCGCCCGCGCCCTGGCCGAGCCAGCAGGCCAAGCGTGACGCGGGCCGGGCTCACGCGGGCCAGCACGTCCACGTAGTAGGGGTCGCGCAGGTCGATGCCGACCGCGCGGTCCAGGCGCTGCCGGCGCCAGGCCGCCCAGCTCGCGAGGAGGAGGCGCGGCACCACCACCACCAGGGCCAGCAGCGCCAGGAACATCCAGACCCAGCGCCGCGCCTCCGCCACGCCGATCGTCGCGTTGGAGGCGAAGGCCATGCGCTGCAGGTCGGCCTGGCTGAAAGCGTCGAAAGGCAGCAAGGCCACCACGGGAGCGAACAGCACGCTCAGGAAAGCATGCACCTGGCCGAGGTCCAGCAGCGTGCTCTCCCAGCCCACGCGGTACTGGCGAACGAGCCCGCCGAGGATGATGGAGACGGCCAGGCCGACCGCCCAGCCGGCGGCCGTGAGGTGCAGCAGCTGCTTGAACCACAGCAGCTGCTGCCGCGAGGTGGCCTGCAGCCATTGCTGGTGGAAGCGGGCCGAGACGTCGATGCGCAAGCGCCCGGTGCGGCGCCCGTGCACCGGCAGGCCGGCGAGCCGCCGCTGCAACAGTGCCAGCAGCCCCTTGCCCTGCCAGGAGTCCGGTGCGAAAGCTGCCACCAGCAGCAGCAGGTACATGGCCAGGTTCCAGGCCAGCACGCCAATCAAGGGCGGGGACAGCATGTTCACTTGCTGCGGATTGTCGATGCGGTCGAGGACCGCGGCGGCCAGCGCGGCAAACAGGGGCAGCGCCCACAACAGCCAGCGCCTCCACGGCTCCGGGTCCTGCAGCGCGGCCAGTTGCGGATTGCGGTTTTCCACCACGGCCAGCAGCTTGCGCGCGCGCTGTTGCAGGTATTGCGCCA
>JAQGMU010000351.1 GCA_028292195.1 Ramlibacter sp.
GGAAGCGGCGACGAGCCTTGCGCAGGACGAATACCCGGACCTCGACCTGCAGCTGGTGCTGGGCGACGTCGACCAGTTGCTGGCGCGCCTGAAGCGCCGCATTCCCACCGACGCCGCGGCGCTGCAGCGGCTGCGCACGCTGAACCAGTTTTTCTTCCGCGATCTCAGCTTCGGCGGCGTCGGTGGGAATGCGGCGCTTCAGGCGCGCCAGCAACTGGTCGACGTCGCCCAGCACCAGCTGCAGGTCGAGGTCCGGGTATTCGTCCTGCGCAAGGCTCGTCGCCGCTTCCAGCAAGGGGAAGTGCTCATCGCTTTGCACCAGCATCCGGAAGTATTCCAGAGGCGAAGGTGAAGCAATTTGCATGGTCATGCGTCTTTGTAATGGACGGGCCAGAGCCCGTCAAGCCGGCGTTGCCGCGTGGCCTCAGTGCCGCACGAATTGCCGCAGCTTCAGCCCGGCGATCCGCAACGCGCCGAAATAGATCACAGCCGATGCGGCCATCAGGCCGGCCATCGCGCCGACGCGCAGCAGCGGCTGGGCGTGCCACGCCAGCCAGGGCAGGCTGCCGCTCGCCCACATCAGGAACACCGCCAGCAAGGCGGTACCGGCGAACACCTGCAGGCCGAACATGCCCCAGCCCGGCGTCGGCTGGTACCGGCCCCGGCGCAGCAGGCCCGCCAGCAGCAAGCCCGCGTTCACCAGCGCGCCCAGGCCGATCGACAGCGCCAGGCCCGCATGCCTCAGCCACGGCACCAGCGCCAGGTTCAGCAACTGCGTGATCACCAGCGCCACGAGGGCGATGCGCATCGGCGTGCGCATGTCCTGGCTGGCGTAGTAGCCGGGCGCCAGCACCTTGATGGCGACCAGGCCCAGCAGGCCACTGCCGTAGCCGGCCAGCGCCAGCGCCACCTGGTCGACGTCGCTGGTCTTGAAGGCGCCGTAGTGGAACAGCGTGGCCACCAGCGGCCGCGAGAACACCAGCAGCGCCGCCGAACACGGAATGGCCAGCAGCACCACCAGCCGCAGGCCCCAATCGAGCATCGCCGAATAGCGCACTTCGTCAGCGCTGGCGCGCGCCGCGGCCAGTTGCGGCATCAGCACCACGCCCAGCGCCACGCCCAGCATGGCGGTCGGGAACTCCATCAGCCGGTCCGCCGAATTGAGCCAGCTGACGCTGCCCGGCGCCAGGTGGGAGGCGATCTGCGTATTGATGAGCAACGAGATCTGGGCGACGCTGACTCCCAGCAGGGCCGGCAGCATCAGGCGCAGGATGGTGCGGGTGGACGGGTCGTTCAGCGCGCCGCGCAGGCTGGAGAACGCCACCCCGATGCGCGGCAGCATGCCGATCCTGCGCAGCGCCGGCAGCTGGAACGCCAGCTGCAGGATGCCGCCGGCCATCACGCCCACGCACTGCGAGTAGATCGGCTCGATGCCCAGGCGCTGGAACCAGGGCGTGACCACCACGATGGAGAAGATCAGCGTGATGTTCAGCAGCACCGGCGAGGCGGCCGGCACGGCGAAGCGCTTCCAGGTGTTGAGGACGCCGCCGGCCAGCGCCACCAGCGACATGAAGCCGATGTAGGGGAACATCCAGCGGGTCATGACGATCGCGGCGTCGTAGGCATGGGGCGTCTGCTGCAGGCCGCTGGCCAGGGCCCAGACCAGCAGCGGCGCGCCCACCACGCCGGCGATGCACAGCAGCACCAGCGTCCACAGCAGCACGGTGGACACGTGGTCGACCAGCACCTTGGCGCCGGCGTCGCCCTCGGTGGCCCGGTTGCCGGCCAGCACCGGCACGAAGGCCTGGCTGAAGGCGCCCTCGCCAAAGACGCGGCGGAAGAGGTTGGGGATGCGGAAGGCGACGTAGAAGGCGTCGGTCAGCGCGCTGACGCCGAACACCGACACCATCAGCACGTCGCGGACGAGGCCGGTGACGCGGGACGCGAGGGTCAGCAGGGAGACGGTCGAGGCGGCTTTGAACAGGCTCACTGGCCCGAGTGTAGCCCGCGCCCCCACCCCCATTTCCCCCGGCTGGCGAGGACTTGGCGGCCGGCTATAATGGTGGGCTTTGCTGGCATCATCCTCAGACACCTAAGGACTCATATATGGCTTCTGGAAAACCCAAGAAGAAGAACCCGCGCCTGGCCTCCGGCCGCAAGCGCGCCCGCCAGGACGTGAAGCTCAACGCAGCCAACACGTCCCTGCGCTCCAAGTACCGTACCGCTGTGAAGAACGTCGAAAAGGCGGTCGCAGCGGGTGACAAGGCCAAGGCGACCGACCTGTTCGCCAAGGCCCAATCGATCGTGGACACGGTTGCCGACAAGGGCATCTTCCACAAGAACAAGGCAGCTCGCGACAAGAGCCGCCTGTCGGCGAAGGTCAAGGGCCTCGCCGCCGCAACCGCCTGACATCTAGTCAGGTCAGCCCGGAGGTTAATTCCTCCGCCGTTTGACACGGGTGCGCTGCCAGCAAGCAAAAAAGTGAAAAGCCGCCTTCGGGCGGCTTTTTCATTTGTCTTCCCGATCCGGAAGCAAACACGCTTCGCTCACCTGGAGGTTGTTGTCCTTGGCGAAGTTGATGCAGAAGTCCCACGCCATCGGCTCGAGGTCGCGCAGCTCGCGGTTGACGATCACGCACTTCACGCCGTTGATCACGGTCGGAATGCACCAGGGGGAGTAGCTCAGGTGGCTGCCCGGCTGGGCGCCGCCGGGGCGGAACGAGCTCATCACGCCGGCCAGCCGCTCGGCCCAGTCGCTGGGGCGGAAGGTGCGGCCATCCTGGGTGATGCCCTGGATGAACACTTCTTTGGCGTTGCTGGAAACCATGGGTGAGTCGCGCGCGGCGTGGGCGAATGCCCGTGCTGCGCTGCACAATTATTCTATCTGATGCAAGAGTCGACCCTCTTCGCGGGCATCGCAGTGATGCGGAATTCTCAAACAAGCGAGGCAGGGCGTGTGCCTACAATCGTGCTCCAACGGCTCACACCTTTCGTTGAGCCGCTTTCATTTGTGACGCGCAAAGGAACAGCTGCAATGGCCCAGATCGAGGCGGCATCGCCCCACACCATGAACACCTACGGACGGCTGCCGATCGCGCTGTCCCACGGCCAGGGCGTGCACGTCTGGGATGTGAACGGCAAGCGATACCTCGACGCGCTGGCGGGCATTGCCGTCAACACGCTGGGGCACAACCATCCCAAGCTGGTGCCCGCGCTGCAGGACCAGATCGCCAAGATCATCCACAGCTGCAACTACTACCACGTGCCCAACCAGGAGAAGCTGGCGGCCAAGCTGGTGGAGCTGTCGGGCATGACCAACGTGTTCTTCGGCTCGACCGGGCTGGAGGCCAACGAGGCGGCGATCAAGCTGGCCCGCAAGTACGGCCACGACCGCGGCATCGAGCGGCCGGAGATCGTCGTCTACGAGAAGGCCTTCCATGGCCGCAGCATCGCCACCCTGTCGGCCACCGGCAACGAGAAGGTGCAAGCGGGCTTCGGCCCGCTGGTCGAGGGCTTCATCCGGGTGCCGCTGAACGACATCGAAGCGCTGAAAAAGGCGACCGAGGGCAACAGGAACGTGGTGGCCGTGTTCTTCGAAACCATCCAGGGCGAAGGCGGCATCAACGCCATGCGCATCGACTACCTGCAGCAGGTGCGCGCGCTGTGCGACCAGAAGGACTGGCTGCTGATGATCGACGAGGTGCAGTGCGGCATGGGCCGCACCGGCAAGTGGTTCGCCCACCAGTGGGCCGGCATCGTGCCGGACGTGATGCCGCTGGCCAAGGGCCTGGGCTCGGGCGTGCCGGTCGGCGCGGTGGTGGCCGGCCCCAAGGCCGCCAACATCTTCCAGCCCGGCAACCACGGCACGACCTTCGGCGGCAATCCGCTGGCGATGCGCGCCGGCGTCGAGACGATCCGGATCATGGAAGAGGACGGCCTGCTGGAAAACGCGGCCCGCATCGGCTCCCGCCTGAAGGAAGCGCTGGCGCGCGAGCTCGGCGGCCTGCAAGGCGTGGTCGAAGTGCGCGGCCAGGGCCTGATGATCGGCGTCGAGCTGAGCAAGCCCTGCGGCGCCCTCACCCAGCGCGCGGCGGATGCCGGGCTGCTGATCAGCGTCACCGCCGACACCGTGATCCGCCTGCTGCCCCCGCTGATCCTCACCGAGGCGCAGGCCGACGAGGTGGTCCGGATCCTGGTGCCGCTGGTGAAGAAGTTCCTCGCGGAATGAGCGGCTCCAGCACCATGGCGATCCGGCATTTCCTGCAGTTCGCCGATTTCACCGCCGACGAGCACCGTTGGGTGCTGCAGCGCGCCGCGGCCATCAAGCACAAGTTCAAGAGCTACGAGAAGTACCACCCGCTGGCCGACCGCACGCTGGCGATGATCTTCGAGAAGGCGTCCACGAGGACGCGGGTGAGCTTCGAGGCCGGCATGTACCAGCTGGGCGGCTCGGTGGTGCACCTCACCACCGGCGACAGCCAGCTGGGGCGGGCCGAGCCGATCGAGGACAGCGCCAAGGTGATCAGCCGCATGGTCGACCTGGTGATGATCCGCACCTTCGGCCAGGACAAGATCGAGCGCTTCGCCGCGCACTCGCGGGTGCCGGTGATCAACGGCCTGACCAACGAGTTCCATCCTTGCCAGATCCTCGCCGACATCTTCACCTTCATCGAGCACCGTGGATCGATCGCGGGGAAGGTGGTCGCCTGGGTCGGGGACGGCAACAACATGGCCAACACCTGGCTGCAGGCGGCGGAGCTGCTTGGCTTCACCATCCACGTCAGCACGCCTTCGGGCTACGAGGTGGACCAGGCCGTGGCGGGCCTGCGCAGCAACGACAGCTACAAGGTGTTCAAGGACCCGATGGAAGCCTGCCGCGGCGCGGACCTGGTGACCACCGACGTCTGGACCAGCATGGGTTTCGAAGCCGAGAACGAAGAGCGCCGCCAGGCGTTCGCCGACTGGCGCGTCGACGCGGACATGATGCGAGTGGCGAAACCCGACGCGCTCTTCATGCACTGCCTGCCCGCGCACCGCGGCGAGGAAGTCGAAGCCGAAGTGATCGACGGCCCGCAGTCGGCGGTGTGGGACGAAGCCGAGAACCGCATGCACGTGCAGAAGGCACTGATGGAGTTCCTGCTGCTGGGACGGGTTTCGTAGGCGGTTGGGCGTAGCGCACGCCCAAAGGTGGGGTCGCTGCGCGAACCCACCCTACATTTCGACCTTTTCCTTGACGCCATCCAGCACCGACGCCACCGCATCCCCGAGCTGGGCGATGTCGAAGGGCTTGCGAAGGATGGTCGGCTTGCAGGCCAGCCGTTCCACCGCCGCCATGTCGGCGTAGCCGGTCGCCAGGATCACGGGGATGGCGCCCACCAGCTGGCGGGCGCGCGAGATGACTTCGGCGCCCGTCATGTCGGGCATGGCGTAGTCCACCACCAGCAGGTCCGGCTTTGCCGTGCCCAGCTGCGCCAGCGCCTCGCTGCCATTGGCCGCTTCGGTCACGCGGTAGCCGATCAGGCTCAGGCATTCGACGATCACGCGCCGCACGTCCGGGTCGTCCTCGACCACCAGGATGTGGCAGGCGCCCGCCTTGGGCGGCAGGCCCGCGGCCCGCACCGGCGCCAGCGGCGGCTCCGCTTCCTCGTCGGCCTGCGGGAACAGCATCTCCACCGTGGTGCCCTGGCCTTCCTCGCTGCGCAGGCGGGCGATGCCGCCGGACTGGCGGGCAAAGCCGTAGACCTGGCTCAGGCCCAGGCCGGTGCCGCTGCCCACCGGCTTGGTGGTGAAGAAGGGGTCGAACACCTTCTGCAGCAGGTTGGGCGGGATCCCGGTGCCGCTGTCGGTCACGGTCACCATCACGTAGTCGCCGGCCGGCAGGTCGCGCTCGTCGGTGTCGAAGTAGCGGGTGCCGGTGCTGATCTTCATCCTGCCGCCCTCGGGCATCGCGTCCTTGGAGTTCACCGCCAGGTTGAGGATGGCCATCTCGAGCTGGCCCGGGTCCAGCACCGCCGTGGCGTCTTCCTCGCACAGGTCGTATTCGACCTCCACTCCGGCACCCACCGAAATCTCCAGCAGGTCCTTCATGCCCCCGATCAGCTGGTTGACGCTGGTCAGCTTGGGCACCAGCGACTGGCTGCGGGCGAACGACAGCAGCTGGTTGGTCAGGCGCGCGCCGCGCCGCGATGCGCTCTTGGCGCGTTCCACCACCGGCTTGACCTTCTCCTCCTTGGCGTAGAGGGAGACCAGCTCGAGGTTCATGTTGACCACGTGCAGCAGGTTGTTGAAGTCGTGCGCGATGCCGCCGGTGAGCCGGCCTATCGCCTCCATCTTCTGCACCTGCGTCAAGGCGTTCTGGGCCCGCTCGCGCTCGTTGATCTCCTTCATCAGGCGGTCGTTGGCGCTGGAGAGTTCCCTGGTGCGCGTCAGGATACGGCTTTCCAGCTCGCCGTTCAGGCGCTCCAGCTCGTGCCGCGTGCGCCCGAGTTCGTCCAGGTGCTGGCGGGCGGCATACTGGCGGCGGCGCGCGCGCACCGCCGATTCGGCGGCACTCGCCAGCGTCTCGGCATTGAGCGGCCGTTCCAGCAGCACCAGGTTGCCCAGGCTGTGCAGCGAACGGAAGTCCTTGTCGGGCCGGCGGCCCTCGCGCTTGGTGGCCAGCACCACGAACGGGAAATCCGACCAGGGCGGCTGGCCCTGCAGCCAGTGCGTGAGGCGCTGGTCCTGCAGCAGTTCGGCCAGCGCTTCCTCGGTCAGGATGACGCTCGCCGCGCCCTCTTCCAGGCCGGCCAGCACCTCTTCCCGGTCGGCGCAGACCTGCACGCCGATCCCCTGGCCGGCCAGCACGCCTTCCACCACCGCGGCGTCGCGCCCGCGAGGCGCGTAGACCAGGACACGCAGTTCCATCAATTCGCTCCCGCCTGTTTGTCGCCCAGCAAAGGAACGTTGCCGCGGTAGACGGCCGCGCCGGTCATCACGCCCTCGAAGTCGGTCAGCTCCTGGCCCACCTCGATGCCGCCCGGCCCCATGCGGAACTCGCGGATGGTCTGTTCGTGCCGGTTGGTGCGGCTCTTCACCATCGACACCGCCTTCAGCAGCTGGCCGCGCGCCTCGAAGAAGCGGAACAGCAGGATGGCGTCGGCCAGGTAGCTCATGTCGACGTCGGATTCCACTTCGCCCAGCAGGCCGTGCTGGCCCAGGATCAGCAGCGTCACCACGTCGCGGTGGCTCAGGTAGGTGAGCAGCTCGTGCATCTGCAGCATCAGGTACTTGCTGCCGGGCATGGCCTGCAGGTAGGCGTTCAGGCTGTCGATGGCGATCATGCGCGCGCCTTCATCTTCCACCGCGTGCCTGACCATGTGGGCGAACTCGCCGGCCGACACCTGGGCCGGATCGAGCGGAATCACCTGCAGTTGCCCGCTTTCCAGGTAGCCCGTGATGTCCAGCGCCAGCGCCTTGGCGCGTGTCACCAGCGTCGACAGGCCCTCGTCGAACAGGTAGTACACGACGCGGTCGCCGCGCTTCAGGGCTGCCAGCGCGCAGGTCACGGCGGTGGTGGTCTTGCCCGCGCCGGAGGGGCCGCACAGCAGCGTGTTGCTGCCGCAAGGCAGGCCGCCGCCCATCAGGGTGTCGAGCTTGGGAAGACCGCTGCTGACCAGCCTGGCCGAGGCCTGGAGCCGGTGCTCCGCCGCCACCAGCCGCGGAAACACCGACAGGCCGCCGGTGTCGAGCACGAAGTCGTGGTCGCCGCCGCGAAACTTGATGCCGCGCATCTTGAGCACGCGCAGCCGCCGCCGCTCGGGGCCGTACTGGTCCACCGCCTGCTCGAGGTTGATGACCCCGTGCGCGATGCTGTGCAGTTGCTGGTCGGTCTCGCGGGCGGAGCGGTCGTCCAGCAGCAGCACGGTGCAGCCGCGGTCGGAAAAGAATTTCTTCAGCGCCAGCACCTGGCGCCGGTAGCGCAGCGGGTCCTGGGCGAGCAGCCGCATTTCGGACAGGCTGTCGAACACCACGCGCTCCGGCTTCAGGCGGTCGACCGCCGTCATCACGCCGCGCACCGTTTCGCCGAGTTCCACTTCCGAGGGGTGCAGGATCGACTGCTCCAGCTCCGGGCTCAAGCCTTCGCTGCTGACCAGTTCGAACAGCTCGATGCCGGCCAGAGACCAGCCGTGGGAAGCGGCCACCGTGCGCAGCTCGGTCGACGTTTCCGACAGGGTGACGTACAGGCCGCGCTGCCCAAAGCTCGCGCCCTGCGTCAGGAACTGCAGGCCGAGTGTCGTCTTGCCCGCGCCCGGATCGCCTTCGATGAGATAGACGTGCCTGGCAGGAAGGCCGCCGCCCAGGACGTCGTCCAGGCCGGCGATTCCGGTGGAGGCGCGTTCCTGGACTGGAAGTTTGGTTTGAGGGGCGATGCGTCTCATGCGGTTCTAACAGCCGCATACAGCAGCGGTGCGCGGCCAATCCTAACGGCCCGCACCTGCCATGGGTGTAGGCCCATTCCGACAGTTCCCTTCGGTGCCGGCCTTGGACGAGCACCTTACTTGCGTGCCTCCGCCTCCTGCAGGCTGCGCCACATCACCTTGCCGCTGCCGCTCTTTGGCAGTGCGTCGGCGAACTCCACGATGCGCGGCACCTTGTAGATGGCCATGTTCTCGCGGCACCAGTCGATGATGTCCTGTTCGCTCACCTGGCCCTTGTGCGAAGGCCGCAGCACCACCACGGCCTTGACCGTTTCGCCGCGGTAGGCATCGTGGGCGGCGATCACGCAGGCTTCCTGGATCGCCGGGTGCCGGAACATCAGCGCCTCGACCTCGGCCGGCCAGACCTTGAAGCCCGAGGCGTTGATCATCCGCTTGAGGCGGTCGGTCAGGAAAAAGTAGCCATCGGCATCGGTGCGGCCCAGGTCGCCCGAGCGGAAGAAGCGCTTGCCCGCGAACTCGATGAAGGCCGCGGCCGTCGCTTCCGGCCGCTTCCAGTAGCCGTCGAACACCATCGGGCCGTGAATGATGATCTCGCCCTGCTCGCCCGGCGGCAGCTCCTGCAGCGTTTCCGGGTCGATCACCCGCGCATCGCAGCTCATGAAGGGCACGCCCAGGCATTGCTGCTTGGGCGCGTCGATCGGGTTGCTGTGCGAGGGCGCGGCCGTCTCGGTCAGGCCGTAGCCTTCGACATAGCGCAGGTTGAACTGCTCCAGCAGCCGCTGCGCCACCGCCTGCGGCATGGCCGCGCCGCCGCCGCCGATGTGGACCAGGCTGGACAGGTCGTAGCTGGCGAAATTCGGGCTGGCCAGCAGGTCGATCACCATCGTCGGAATGTTGGTCCAGCTGGTGACCTTCCAGTTGGAGATCAGCCAGCCGGCCAGCTCGCGGTCCCAGCGCGGCATCAGCACGATGGTCGCGGCGGAATAGATGTTGGCGTGCATCGCACTCACCATGCCGGTGATGTGGAACATCGGCACCACCAGCAGCGTCACGCTTTCGGAAGTTGCGTTGCCCCAGACCGCGCTGGCCATCGCGTTGTGCATCAGGCTGCGGTGCGGGTGCATGCAGCCCTTCGGATGGCCCGTGGTGCCACTCGTGTAGGGCAGCACGGCCAGGTCGGCGGGGCCGACTTGCAGTGCCGGCAGCGGCAGCTCGTTGTCCAGCGCCGCGGTCCAGGCCATGGCCGTGCCGCTGGCCAGCGCCGGCAGCGCATGCCGCGTCAGCAGCCAGTCGCGCCAGGCCGCCGGCATGGGGCCGGTGTCGGCCGTTTCCGGATCGAATGCATCCGTGAACTGGGTGACGACCAGGTGCCGCAGCCGATCGGCCTCCGGCAGCTGCGTGTCGGCCTTCGCCAGTTCGGCCGCCAGGTCGCCGGTGGTGATGGCCACCTTCGCATCGGGGTCGGTGATGTAGTGCTTCAATTCCTCCGCGCGGTTCATCGGGTTCACCGGCACCACGACGGCATTGGCGCGGAGGATGGCGAAATGGGCGACCACCAGTTGCGGGCAGTTCTGCATGTCGAGCAGGACCCGGTCGCCTTTCTTCACGCCCAGCGCCTGCAGGCGCGCGGCCAGCCGTTCGGCCTGCCGCTGCAGTTCGGCATAGCGCAGGACGCGGCCGAAGAAGACCAGCGCCGGCTTGTCGGGATAGCGGCGCGCGCTGGTCGCGAGGTTGTCCCAGAGCGAGGTGGCGGGCAGGGTCAGCGCGTGCGGCAGGCGCTTGGGCCAGAAGGCGTAATGCGGGCGGTCCATGGAATGGCGGGAGTTCCTGAAGTCCGCAGGTTAGCCAGCGCGGCGCGGCGCGCCATCCGGGAAGCTCCCAGTGAGGTCACCTGGGCGACCCGCCGATATCATGCCTGCTCGACCGAATGGAGACACCCATGAGATTCTGGAAGGCCGCCGCTGCGGCTGCCCTGCTGGCCACCTGTTCCCTCGTTGCGCAGGCCGCCTACCCCGACAAACCGATCCGGCTGGTGATCGGCTTCCCCGCCGGCGGTCCGCTGGACCAGCATGCCCGCCTGCTGTCGGAGCGGCTGCAGGCGGTGCTCGGCCAGCCGATCATCATCGACTACAAGGCCGGCGCGGGCGGCACCGTCGGCGCGCAGGAAGTGATGAAGGCCCCGGCCGACGGCTACACGCTGATGCTGGCCAACACCGGCGTGATGGTGATCAACCCGGCGCTGTACGCCAAGCTGCCCTACCAGACGCTGCGCGACTTCACGCCCATCGCCCGCACCGCGATGCAGCCGCTGGCGCTGCTGGTCAACCCGAACATGCCGGTCAACACGCTGCCGGAGTTCGTGGCCTACGCCCGCGCGCGGCCCGGCCAGCTGAACTACGGCTCGGCCGGCAACGGCGGCATCAGCCACCTGGTGCCGGAGATGTTCAAGAATGCCACCGGCCTGTTCATGGTGCACATCCCCTATCGCGGCAGCGCGCCGGCCTTCACCGACCTGATGGGCGGCCAGGTGCAGTTCATGGCGGAGTCGATCCCGCAGGCGGCGGCGTACCACAAGCAGGGCAAGGTGAAGGCGCTGGCCGTCACCAGCCGCGAACGCAACGCGGCCCTGCCCGAGGTGCCGACCGTGATGGAGAGCGGCCTGAAGGATTTCGAGGTGGTGGGCTTCTATGGCTTCCTGGCGCCGGCCAGCCTGCCCAGGGACGTGACGGCGAAACTGAGCGACGCTTTCCGCCAGGTGCTGGGCAGCGCCGAGATCCGCAACCGCATGACGGCGCAGGGCGCCGACCCGGCCTTCCTGGGCAGCGAAGACTTCGCGAAGTACCTGGCCGCCGAGATGCCGCGCTGGGCCGATGCGGTGAAGAAGTCCGGCGCCCGGATGGATTGAGCGCGATGGACCCGTTCGCGCAACGGCTGCTGCAGGCCCGGCAAGGCGGCGTGCCGGCGGCCTGGCGCGAAGGGGTGCCGGCCGATGCAAGGCAGGCCTATGCCGTGCAGGACGCGACGCTGGCGGCATTGAGCGCGACTGGCGGCTGGAAGGTGGACGCATCGGCTCCCGATGCCGAACCCACCTGTGCGCCGCTCCCGGCCGCCGGCCTGCGTGCCGACGGCGCGCGGCTGCATGGCGCCGGCTGGGGACTGCGCGGCATCGAGGTGGAAGTGGCCTTGCGGCTGGGACTCGACCTCGATGGCTCCGCCGGGCCGCCGCCACTGGAAGTGCTGCAGTCGGCCGTCGCGGCGGTGCAACCGGCGATCGAGGTGGTCGAAACCCGCCTGCAGGACTGGCGCGCCAGCCCGCCGCTGGCGCAGCTGGCCGACCTGCAAAGCCATGGCGCACTGGTGCTGGGCGCGGCCGCCACCCTGCCGCCCGCCGAACTCGACCTGCGCCAACTGGTGGCTTACCTGGCCTTCGACGGCCAGCCGGTGGCCAGCGCCCGCGGCGCGCATCCGGTCGGCGACCCATGGCGGCTGCTGGCCTGGCTGGCGGTGCATTGCAGCCGGCGCGGCCAGCCGCTGCGGGCCGGCCAGGTGGTGACCACCGGGTCCTGCACCGGCTTGCTGTTCGCGCCGGAGGGCGCGCGCGTGGAAGCGCAGCTGCACGGAATCGGGCGCGTCGGTTTGCAGTTCTGAGCAGCGCGCCCGCGAACGGTGCACGCCGCCGGTTTGCGGGACGGCACAGCTCTTGCGTTCCGGGTGGGCTTCCAAGGAGTTTCCCCCATGCAAGCCACCCGCCGCCTTACCCTCGCCGCCCTCGCGGCCGCCGCCTTCTGCCTGGCCACGGTCGCCCATTCCCAGAGCGCGCTCGACGACGTGCTGAAGGCCAGGGAGATCAAGGTCGCCATCCCGACCGACTTCCCGCCCTACGGCTTCGTCGGCACCGACCTCAAGCCGCAAGGCCTGGACATCGACATGGCGAACTACATCGCCGCCAAGCTGGGCGTGAAGGCCGAACTGCTGCCGGTGACCACGGCCAACCGCATCGCCTACCTGCAGACGAAGAAGGCCGACCTGGTGATCTCCACCCTGGGCAAGAACCCGGAGCGCGAGAAGGTGATCGACTTCACCGCCGCCTATTCGCCCTTCTTCATCGCCGTGTTCGCGCCGAAGACCGTCGCCGTCAAGGGCCCGGCCGACCTGGCCGGCAAGTCGATCTCGGTCACCCGCGGCTCGGTCGACGACATGGAGCTGACCAAGGTGGCGCCTCCGACCACCGAACTGCGCCGCTTCGAGGACAACAACGCCACCGTCTCGGCCTACCTGGCCGGCCAGGTGCAGACCCTGGCCACCAGCGCGCAGGTGGCCGGCGCCATGATGGCCAAGAACCCGCAGCTGGGCACCGAGTTCAAGTTCGTGCTGAAGGATTCGCCGAACTTCATCGGCGTCGGCAAGGGCGAGGACAAGCTGCGCATCCGCGTCAACGAGATCCTGGCCGAAGCCAAGAAGAACGGCGACCTCGACAAGATGGCGGTGAAGTGGCTAGGCCGCCCCGCCGGGGACCTGCCGCAGTAAGCGCGGATGCGCGTCGCCTTCGACTTCGCGGCCGTCCTGGCCCAGTGGCCGCTGCTGCTCAAAGGCGTGGCCTGGACGCTGGGCCTGACGGCCATCTCCGCGGTGATCGGCGTGGCGCTGGGCGTGGCCTGCGCCTGGGCGCGCGGCCACGGGCCGGCCTGGCTGCGTGCCGTGGCCGGCGTCTACGTGGAGCTGGTGCGCAACACACCCTTCATCGTGCAGCTGTTCTTCGTCTTCTTCGGCCTGCCGGCGGCCGGCGTGCGGCTCTCGCCCGAAACGGCTTCGGTGATCGCGATGGTGGTCAACCTCGGCGCCTATGCCACCGAGATCATCCGCGCCGGCCTGGAGGCCACGCCGCGCGGCCAGATCGAGGCGGCGATGAGCCTGGCGATGACGAAGGCGCAGGTGTTCCTGCGGGTGATGCTGCCGCCGGCGTTGCGCAAGGTCTGGCCCGCCCTGGTCAGCCAGGTGATCATCGTGATGCTCGGCTCCGCCGTCTGCGGCCAGATCTCCACCGAGGAATTGAGCTACGCGGCCAACCTGATCCAGAGCCGCAACTTCCGCGCGTTCGAGGCCTTCATCATCGCCACCGGCATCTACCTGCTGCTGGCGGTCAGCTTGCGGCGGCTCCTGAACTGGGTCGGGCCGAAGTTCCTCTTCTGACATGGTTGAATTTTCCGTCTGGGACATCCTGCGCAACCTCCTGCTGGCGGCGCGCTGGACCATCGCCCTGTCCCTGATCGCCTTCATCGGCGGCGGCCTGGTCGGCCTGGCCCTGCTGGTCGCGCGGCTGACGCCTTCCATCGCAGCGCAGCGCTTCGTCGCCGGCTACGTGCAGCTGTTCCAGGGCACGCCGCTGCTGATGCAGCTGTTCCTGGCCTACTTCGGCCTGGCCCTGTTCGGCATCAACACCTCGCCCTGGGTGGCCGCGGCGCTGGCCCTCACGCTCTACACCAGCGCCTTCCTGGCGGAGATCTGGCGCGGCTGCGTGGCCTCGATCGCTAAGGGCCAGTGGGAAGCAGCGCAGAGCCTGGCGCTGAACTTCGGCGAGCAGCTGCGCCACGTGGTGCTGCCGCAGGCCTTGCGGATCGCGGTGCCTCCCACCGTCGGCTTCCTGGTGCAGGTGGTCAAGGGCACGGCGCTGGCCTCGGTCATCGGCTTCATCGAGCTCACCAAGGCCGGCAGCATGATCTCCAACGCCACCTTCAAGCCCTTCGTGGTCTACGGCTTCGTGGCGCTCCTGTACTTCGCCCTGTGCTACCCCGTGAGCCTCGCCGCCCGCGGGCTGGAAAGAAAGCTCCATGGCCATC
>JAQGMU010000367.1 GCA_028292195.1 Ramlibacter sp.
TGAAGCGGAAGCCGGTGGCCAGCCGCTCCACGGCGGCCAGCGCGATCCGGTATTTCTCGAAGCTGGGATGCAGCACCTGCACCGCCGGGTCCGGGTAGCTGGGGCTGGGCTGCCACATGCCTCGCTCCCTCAGCGCGCGGCCAGCCGCTGCAGCAGGCCCTGGGCGCCGCGCGTGATGATGGACGTGTCGGTCGCGACGCCGACCATGGCGATGCCCTGGGCGATCCGCCGCTGCGCTTCCTCCTCGTTCACCGTCAGGTAGCCGGCCGGCTTGCCCAGCGCCTTCAGGCGGGCGAAAGCGTCGTCGACGGCGGCCTGCACCTCCGGGTGCTGGCCGTTGCCGAGGTGCCCCATGTCGGCGGCCAGGTCGGCCGGGCCGATGAAGACCGCATCGACGCCTTCGACCGCGGCAATCGACTCGAGATTGCGCAGGCCCTGGCGGGTCTCGATCTGCACGATCACGCACAGCTCGGGCGTGATGGTCTTGAGGTAGCTGGTGTTCAGGCCGTAGCCGGCCGCGCGCGAACTGCCCGAGACACCGCGCAGGCCCTGCGGCGGATAGCGCGTGTAGCTGATGGCAGCCTGCGCTTCCTCGGCCGACTGCACGCTGGGAATCAGCAGCGTCTGCGCGCCGGCATCGAGCAGCCGCTTGACCAGGACCATGTCGGACCAGGCCGGCCGCACGATGGCGCTGACGTCGAAGGCAGCCATCGCCTGCAGTTGCGCGATGACCTCCGGCATGTCGTTGGGCGAATGCTCGGTGTCGAGCAGGATCCAGTCGAAACCGCAGCCGGCAAACAGTTCGGTCAAGGTGCTGCTGCCAAGCGTGGAGAAGAAGCCAAGCTGCTGGCGGCCCTGCTGCAGCGCCTGCTTGAATCGGTTGGTTCGGGTTTGCATGGAAGTTCTCAGGTGGAAATGGGGGTGAAGCGGCTCAGGAGGTGAAGAGCCGCAAGGAGGCCATGCCGCCGTCGACCGTGAGCACCGTGCCGACGGTGGAGCGCGCGCGGGGATCGGCGAGATACAGCACGGCGCGCGCCACTTCATCCGCGGCGACCATGTAGCCGGTCGGCTGCCGGTCGTTGTAGACCTGCAATTGCAGCGCGGGGTCCGGCGCCTCGGCGACCAGCCGCGCGATCAGCGGTGTGTCGACGGTCCCGGGGCTCACGCAGTTGACGCGTATGCCTTCGTGCAGCAGGTCGGCCGCCATGGCCCGGGTCATGGCTTCGATGGCGCCCTTGGTCGCCGCATAGAGCGCGCGGCGGCGCAGGCCGGTGCCGGCGGTGCAGGAGGACATGTTGACGATCGCCGCCTGCCGCGACTTGCGCAGGTAAGGCAGCGCCGCCCGCGTGGCCCGCACGTAGCCCAGCACATTGATGTCGAAGACCCGCTGCCAGTCGGCCAGCGGTCCCTGTTCCACCGTCGCCGGGTAGCTGATGCCGGCGTTGGCGACCAGCACGTCGATGCGGCCATGCGTGGCCCCGAAGGACCCGATGGCTGCGTCGACCTCGGCATCGCTGGTGACGTCGGCCTGCAGGCCCGTCGCGCCTTCCGGCGCTCCCTGCAGGTCGCGGTCGAGGACGGCGACCATGGCGCCCTCGGCCAGGAAGGCTTCCGCCACCGCCTTGCCGATGCCGGCGGCGCCGCCAGTCACCACGACCACGCAGTCGGCGAACGGCCGCTCGGGATTCTGAATGTGAGTCACCATGGTCCTATTGCCTCGTCTTGTTGATCGACCGGTCAGCGCGCACGGGAAACCCCTGCCGCTGGACCACCGCCGCGAGCACGCCGCTGGCGCCTATCAGTGCCATGCCCGCCAGGCCCCAGTCGTCGGGCCGGTGCGAAAACACGATCCAGCCCGCGACGGTGGCGAACGCGAGCTGCAGGTACAGGTAGGGCGTCAGCTGCGACACGGACGCCCGGCCATAGGCCTGCAGCAGGAGCAGGTGGCCGCTCATGCCGAGCATGCCCATCAAGGCCAGGAGTGCCCAGTCCCCGCCAGGCAGCGCCTGCCATACCAGGGGAAGCCCGAGCGAGGCCAGCAGCGTCCCGATGGCGCCCGTGTAGAACTGGGTCGTGCCGGCATCCTCCAGCTGTGCCAGCCGGCCAGTCACCCATTGATAGCAGGTGTTCACGGCCACGATCGCAACGGCCAGCAAGGCGATGGTGGCCGAAGCCAGCACGCCCGGCCGCAGCACCAGCAGCGCGCCGACGAGTCCTCCAGCCACGCACAACCAGCGCCCGGTCGGCACTCTCTCACGCTGGCCCAACGCCGCCAGCAGCGTCAGCGCGATCGGCGTCAGCAGCAGGATGGCCGTGAACTCGGCCAGCGGCATGGCGCGGATGCCGACGATGCCCGTCAAGCTGGTGCCCAGGAGCAGCACCGCCCTTCCCAGCTGCAAGCCGGGGCGCCGGGTCCGCAGCAGCGCGCGGCCGCGGCGAGGCAGCAGCGTGGCGGAAACCACCGCCAGCTGGAACACGTTGCGGGCCCAGATCACCATCAGGGCCGGGACGCCGGCGGCAAGGAACTTCGTCGTGGTGTCCATGGCCGCGAAACAGGCCATGGCACTCGCCATCAGGACCACCGCCAGCAATTCCCGCATCCGGACTCCTCGCGGCGCTGCCCGTGGCCGGTTCAGGGCTTGGCCGTCGCCTTGATTTCCCGGGCCAGCGCTTCGTACTGGGGACGCTCGTGCGCCACGAACTCGTTGAGTTCCCTGGTCGGCAGGTAGCGGATGGTGAGGCCGCGGGCGTTCATGAATTCGATGAAGGACTTCTCCTGCATGCCCTGGGCCAGGCCGTCGTGCAGCACCTTCACCGCTTCATCGGACGTCCCGGCCGGCGCGCCGATGGCGCGCCAGGTGCCGATGGACAGGTCGATGCCCTTTTCCTTCAGCGTGGGAACGTCCGGCAGGATGGGGCTGCGCTTGTCCGACATGACGGCGATGACCTTCATCTTGCCGCCCTTCACCTGCTCGATCACTTCCGGCGGGCTGGCCACCAGCGCCTGGATGTGGTTGCCCATCAGCGCCTGCACCGTGGGTGCCGCGCCTGCGTAGGGAATCTGCAGCAGGTCGATGCCCGCCTTCTTGGCGAAGGCCGCCGCGGACAGGTGCCAGATGTTGCCGAAGCCGGAGTTGCCGACGCTGAGGCCGCCGGGGTTGGCCTTGGCGGCGGCGATGAAGGCGTCCAGCGTGTTGATCTTGGAGTCCGCCGCCACCACCAGGCAGGCCGGGTCCTCGTTGACCATGATGATCGGGCGGAAGTCCTTGCCGGAGAAGGAGAGCGTCTGGAAGATCGGCAGCGTGAAGATCTCGGAGGTGTAGGAGTTGAGGTTGAGACCTGTGGGTTGCTTGTTCGCTGCCTGCCCGAGACCTACCGCGCCGCCGGCGCCGGGCAGGTTCAAGACCACGATGGTGCGGTCGCCCAGGTGCTTGCGCGACGCTTCCATCAGCGCGCGGAAGGTCATGTCCGTGCCGCCGCCGGGCGGCACCGGGATGATGAAGTTGATGTTGCCTTCCGGCAGCGCGGGTTTCTGCGCGTAGCCGGGAACGGCGGCGAAGGCCAGGCCGAATGCGGCGGCGGCGATGAGGTGTCTGCGGGTCTTGCTTTGCATGGCTTGTCTCCTAAGGGAACAGGTGCGCCTGGGGTCAGGCAAAAACGATGGCCGGGGCGGCCGAATGATGGGATGAAGCGATCGGGTCGGGCATCGGGATGTGCTGGCTCTAGATCGCCTGCACCATGCGCTGGACGGCCACCATGCCGGGGTCGTCCAGCCCGATGCTGCGTTCGGCGAACATGCGGGCCCGCCCGATGCGATTGGGCTGGCCGCGGAAAGCGTCCAAGGCCCCCTGCGCCCCGCTGCGCGCCGCGGCCTTGAGTGCCGGTGGGGCGAGGTCTGGCGCATTGCGCAAAGCGCTGGCTATGGCCGCCAGGCTGTCCAGCATGGTCTTGTCACCCGGCACGGCGCCGCCGCGCTGCGACAACGCCTGGCCTACGGTGTCCAGCAGTGCGACCAGCGTGTCGCGGTCGAGCGCATCGCGCTGGCCGACGGTTTTCGCGGCGCTCAGGAAGGCCACGGCCAGCAGGGTGCCGAAGCTGGAACCGGAAGCCCGGGCACAGGCCTGGGCGCAGCCCTTGAGCAGTGCCTCCAGCGTGGCGGGCGGCACTGCCAGCAGCTCGCGCAGGTTCCCGGCGCACTTGGCCAGCGTGGTGCCCAGGTCGCCGTCGCCGAGGCGGGCGTCCAGCGCATTGAGCTCGGGGGCTGCGCCTTCCAGGGCGTCGCAGCAGCGCCCCAACGCGCTGTGCAGGCCGGCCACGTCGAGGACTTCGAGGGACTCGCTGCGCATCACACCCTCCAGAACGGGCAGTCGGCCGGCGCCTTGAGCAGGCGTTCCAGCTCTGCGTCCAGCGGCAGCAGCGTGAGCGAGGCCCCGGCCATTTCCATCGAAGTGGCGTAGCGGCCCACCAGCGGCATCACCGGCGTGATGCCGCGGCCGGCCAGCACCTGGGCGACGCGTCGGTACAGGATGTAGAGCTCTTCGTGCGGTGTCGCGCCCAGGCTGTTGACCAGCACGGCGACCCGGCCGCCGCGCTCCAGCGGCAGTTCCGGCAGCAGGTGCTGCAGCATCTCGTCGGCCAGCGCGTCGGCGGTCTTCATGGCGCCGCGCCAGATGCCCGGCTCGCCATGGATGCCCATGCCGAATTCGATCTCGTCATCGGCGATGGCGAAGCTCGCCTTGCCGGACTCCGGCACCACGCAGGGGGTGAGCGCCACGCCGATCGAACGGCAGCCGTCGGCCGCCTTCCGCGCGGCGGCGGTCACTTCCTGCAGCGATGCGCCCTCGGCGGCGCGGGCGCCGGCGATCTTGAACGCGTAGACCATGCCGGCCACGCCGCGCCGCTTGCCGCGGTCGGCGGCCGGCGCGCTGGCAACGTCGTCGGCGACGCGGACGGAGGCCACTGCCAGGCCTTCCATCTGCAGGAACTCCTGCGCCATGTCGAAGTTCATGCGGTCGCCGCCGTAGTTGCCATACAGCTGCAACACGCCGGCGCCGCCGTCGGCTGCCCGCACCGCGGCCTGGCAGTCGTCCATCCGCGGGCCGGCGAACACGTTGCCGACCGCGCAGGCGTCCAGCAGGCCCTGGCCCACGTAGCCCAGGAACACCGGCAGGTGGCCGGAGCCGCCGCCGGTGACGATGCCCACCTTGCCGGCCTGCACGCCGCCGGCGCGGGCGATCACCCGGCCGCCGTCGCCGAGACGCCGCAGCGCCTCAGGATGCGCCGCCACCAGGCCTTCGAGCATCTCGTCGACGTAGGCCTGCGGGCTGTTGAGGATTTTCTTCATGGATTTGTCTCCTCGGGGTGCTCCGGGACGGCGCGAATCAGTTATCGAAGCGCAGCACGTGGTCCAGTTCGCGGCGGATGTCGACCGCCTGCTTTTCCGAAGTGGCCGGCATCGGCATGCGCGGGAGTCCGGTCTCACAGCCCTGCAGCTTCAGCGCGAACTTGATGTTGGCGGGCAGGTTGTCGAAGGCGATCGTGTTCCAGAAGCGCAGCAGCGCTTCGTGGATTTCCTTGGCCTTTTTGTGGTCGCCGGCCTGCACCGCGTTCCACAGGTTCACGCACACGCCGGGAACGGCGGCCGGGTTGGCGGCGATGGTGCCGTGGCAGCCCAGCACGAAAGAGGGGTAGAGCAGCGCGTCGACGGCGCTGTAGACCTTCTTGCCCGCAGGCAGGTCGATCAGCAGGTCGGCCATCAGCTTGAGGTCGCCCGCGGACTGCTTGACGCCGATCACGCCGGGCATGTCGCGCATGATGCGCAGCAGCAGCGCCGGGCTGAGGTAATTCCAGGGAACGACGTTGTAGATGATGACCGGGAACTTGGTCGACTCCGTCAGCGCCTTGAAGTGCTTGTACGTGGAGTCCTCGTCCGGCTTGAACACGTAGTGCACCGGCGTGACCTGCAGGCCGGCGACCGGCAGGTGGGCGATGGACCTGGCGCGGGAGATGGCATCGCGGGTGCTGTTGACGATGATGCCGGCGATCACGGGGATGGCGCCCTTCACCTCTTCGCAGGCGATTTCCATCAGGCGCTTGAACTCTTCCGGCGAATAGGTATGGCCTTCGCCGCTGCTGCCGCCGACGCAGATGCCGTGCACCTTCTTCTTGACCATGAAGCGGCACACGCCGCGGAAGGCCTGCTCATCCACTTCGCCGTCGGCGGTGAAGGGCGTGACGATGGGAGGGATGATGCCGGTCAGGTCGGATTTCATGCGCGTGATTCCTGTGCGTGCGGGTTGTGACGCTCTGATTATTCACTGACATGTCAGTATGATGTCACCGGGTTTTCCCTGACAGGGCTGCACCAGGTCTGCTGTATTCCCGGGGGAGAATGCACACCGTGAGCCCCTCCAGCACCACCACCAGAAAGCCGCCGCGCAAGGCGCGGGCTGCCATCGTCGCCAGCGACGAGGGCGCCGTCTCCCCTTCCCTGCGCAACCTTGCCTATGAGCGCTTCCGCCAGCAGATCCTCAACGGCCAGCTGAAGGCCGGGCAGTTCGTTTCCCAACGCGAGCTGGTGAAGCTGCTCGACGTCCCGCTGGGCGCCGTGCGCGAAATGATTCCCCGGCTGGAGGCCGCGCGCCTGCTGTCGACGGTGCCCCAGCGCGGACTCCAGATCGCGCACATCGACCTCAAGCTGATTCGCAATGCCTTCCAGGTGCGCGGAATGATCGAGCGGGAAGCGGTGGGCCACTACCTGCGCCACGTCAGCGACGCGGAACTGGACGAAGAAGAGCGCAAGCACCGGGCGATCCTCGATCGCGCCCTCTCGGGCAAGCCGGACGCGCGGCTGGACCAGGATGCCCTCGCGGTCGACTGGGGCCTGCACGACCGCATGGTCGACTCCATGGGCAACGAGATCCTGTCCGAGATGTACCGGGTCAACAGCCTGCACGTGCGCATGATCCGGCTCGACGCGCAGCAGGTGCGGCAGCAGCGCGTGGTGCCCGCCATGGAGGAACACCTGCGCTTCATCGGCTTGCTGAAGGCCCGGGACGAAGCGGGCGCGGTCAAGGCGATGCAGGAACATGTCGACCAGTCGCGCCAGCGGGTGCTCAACGCGACTCTTCAGCAGACCTGAGCCACGACGCTTCCCCGCCGGACGCGGCCATACGTACCCGGTATTGCAGGAGATACGGAACCAGTATTTTGAAGTATCGGCCGGCCAACCTAGCATTGGCTGCATGGAAGTCCCGCTCCACCTGGATGCCAGGTACACGCCGCCGGCCGTCGCCATCCACTGGCTGGCGGCCCTGCTGATCCTGGGCGCCATCGCCATGGGTGTCTACATGACCGGCCTGCAGGTCTCGCCGTTCAGGCTGAGGCTGTACAACTGGCACAAGTGGCTGGGCTTCACGATCCTGGCGCTCTCCGTGCTGCGCCTCCTGTGGCGCCTGTCGCACCGCCCGCCGGCCGACGTGGCCATGCCCGCCTGGCAGAGGCGCGCCGCCCACATCAGCCACTGGGCGATGTACGCCTTGTTCTTCGCCGTACCGCTCGCGGGATGGCTTTACAGCTCGGCGAGCGGTTTCCCGGTGGTGGTGTTCGGGGTGCTTCCGCTGCCCGACCTGGTGGCGGCGGACGAAGCCCTCGCGCGTGCACTCAAGCCCTGGCACGCCAACCTCGCGCTTGCCTTGGGTGCGCTGATCGCGTTGCATGTGGCGGCGGTTTGCAAACACCAGTTCATGGACCATGACGGGCTCCTGTCCCGCATGTTGCCGCGTGCACTTCAGCGGCAGCCGCAATGAAGCAGCTCGCACGCACCGCAGCCCTCGCTTGCGCCGTGTTGCTGGCAGGTGGGCATACCGCTGCCCAGAAACTGGAGCCGGCGCAAAGCGAGATCGCCTTCACCGTCCGGCAGATGGGCGTCCCGGTGGAGGGCCGCTTCACCCGTTTCGACGGGCAGATCGTCTTCGATCCGAAGAAGCCCGAGACCGGCAGGATCACGCTGAGCATCGACACCGGCAGCGCCAGGTTCGGTTCGCCGGACACCGACGGCGAAGTGCCAAAGCCCGACTGGCTGCATGTGGCGAAGTTTCCCAAGGCGACGCTGGAATCGACCGCCATCAAGGCGGTCGGACCGGGGAAGTTCGAGGTCGCCGGCAAGCTGGGCATCAAGGGGAGCGTGCGGGAGGTGCAGGTGCCCGTGACGCTCGCCCGCAGCGGCGCAGCGACCGTGGCGACGGGGACGTTCACCGTCAAGAGGCTGGACTTCAGGATCGGCGAGGGAGAGTGGTCGGACACCTCGCTCGTCGCCAACGATGTCCAGGTGAGATTCAAGTTCGCGCTGTCCGGCATGGCGGCGCCCTAACCCGAGCGAGACGCGATGAAGACGACCCTGATCCTGCTGCTCGCCGCTGCGGCCGGCGCCGCCGGCCATGCGGCCACCTACCAGTTCGACCCGCTGCACACCAACGTGACGTTCGAGATCGACCACGTCATCTCGACCAACCGCGGCCGCTTCGACAGGAAGGAAGGCGTGGTGGAATTCGATCCCCAGGCCAGGACCGGCAGCGTCAGCCTGACGCTGGACATGAGCTCCATCAGCACGAGCGCGCCGCCGTTCACCAGGAGCCTCCAGTCCAGGGACTTCTTCAACGTGGAGCAATTCCCGACGGCCAGATTCGTGGGGGACAACTTCGTCTTCGACGGCGACAGGGTGGTCGAGGTGAACGGAAACCTCACGATGGTCGGGAGGACCCATCCGGTGAAGCTGAAAGCGATCCGGTTCGCCTGCGTCCACAACGCGATGCTCCAGCGCGAAGTCTGCGGCGGCGACTTCGAGGCCACGGTCAACCGCAGCGCGTGGGGCATAGACTGGGGCTTGCCGCGGTTTCCGGACAGCGTCCGGCTGCTGCTGCAGGTCGAGGCGATCAGGCAGTAGCGATGGAGTTGCCGGCGCCTGGCTGCGCGCTGTTGCTGCTGCCGTTGCTCACCGCGGTGCGGATGCTTTCGCATTGATCGTGGAGCGCAGGATCTTCAGCAGCGCATCCAGGTGCAAGTTGGCGCCGTCGTCGCGGTAGGCCAGGTACAGGCTGGACACCGCTTCCTTGTCCAGGATTCGGCTGTACAGGACCCCCGGCAGCTGCACGCACTGAGCGGCAGTGGGCACGATGGCGACCCCCGACCCCGACGACACCAGCCCGATCATCGTGGACGCATCGCGGGCCTCCTGCATCACCGCGGGGCGGAACCCCGCCTTCGAACACAGCTCCAGCACCTTCCAGTACAGGCCGATGCCGGCATCGCGCGGGTAGACGATCAGCGGCACGTCCTTCAGCTGCCTGATGTGGATTCCCTTGCCCTGTGTCAGGACATGCTGCTGCGGCATGGCGGCCACCAGCGGCGCCGCATACCACTCCTCGATCGTGAGGCCCGCCGGGATGCCGACGTTCGGCTTGCGCAGCACGCCGAAGTCGAGCGTGCGGTTGTGGATCGCGTCGAGTTGATGCATCGACGGCATCTCCATCAACTTCAGCACGACCGAGGGGTAGGTCGAACGGTACTTCCTGATGCCGGCCGGCAGGGCGGCCGAGAGCATCGACGAGGCCGTGAAGCCGATGGAGAGCTTGCCGATTTCGCCGGAGGCGGCGCTCTTCGCTTCCTCCTTGGCCGACTGCACCGACGCCAGGATGCCGCGCGCGCGCTCGAGGAAATGGCGCCCGGCCTGCGTCAGGTAGACGTGGCGCTTGTCGCGCTCCAGCAGCCGCACCCCAAGCTCTTCCTCCAGCCCGCGGATCTGTGTGCTCAGGGGCGGCTGCGCGATGTACAGGCGTTCGGCCGCGCGCGTGAAATTCAGCTCCTCGGCGACGGCGACGAAGTAGCGCAGGTGGCGAAGCTCCACGATATCTCCACGGTATTGCCGGTCATCCGGATTCGGTATTTCCGGATATGGCAGGCATTCTCTACGATTCCCTCCCGAATGGAAACGAAGAGGCGGCCTGCAGTGACACAGCTGAAACTCATCCAGTCCCTGGACACCACGGGCGCGCGGGCGGCGGAGTCGTTCGTGCACGACGGGCAGCGCTACCTCGTCGTTCCCCAATTGGCCGCCGACGTCGAGGGCCAGCCCGCCCTGATGACGATGGGCAACAGCGACATCGCCGCCCCGGTCTACAAGTGGCGCGACGACCGCTTCTGGCCCTGGCGCACCCTGCCGGTGGCCGGCGGCGAAGACGCGGAGTTCTTCCGCATCGGCGATCGCGCCTTCATGGCCACCGCCAGCCTGCGCACCGGCGCGAACCCTTACGACCTGAATTCGCACTCCACGATCTTCGAGCTGGAGCGCGGCGAATTCGTGCCCTTCCAGAGCATTCCGACGTTTGCCGCGAAGCAATGGAAGCATTTCAGCATCGCCGGGCGCGAGTTTCTCGCGCTAGCCCAGGGCGTGACGCTGCAGGGCAATGAACCCCGGCATTCACCCGTCTCGGCGATCTTCGAATGGACCGGCACCCGCTTCGAAGAGTTCCAGCGGGTGAGGTCGGCCTGGGGCTACAACTGGCTGTTCTTCGAACTCGCAGGCGAGTCTTTCCTGGCCTATGCCGACCACGTCGAAAGCTCGCGCATCCTGCGGTGGACCGGCAAGGAATTCGAGGAGTTCCAGCAGCTGGATGGCAAGTCCGGGCGCGCGTTCTGCTTCTTCGAGCACGGCGGCGCCGACTGGCTCGTGTTCGCCTGCCTGCACGACGAAACCACGCTGTACGCCTGGAATGGCGAGCGCTTCGCCAGGCGCCAGGCCGTCAGCGGCCCCGGCGGCCGCGAACTGCGCTGGCTGCCCGCGCACGAGCGCCTGGTGCTCGTCAACTTCGTGCATGGCACGAGGGAGCAGCCGGTCCCTTCGCTGCAATCGGCCCTCTACCGGTTCGAGGGCGGCCGGCTGGTGATCGACGAAGAGTTCGCCACCCTCGGCGGCACCGACGCCACCGCTTTCGAGGAAGGTGGCGAGACTTTCCTGGTGGTGTCCCACGCGCTGGGCGCCGACATCCGCTTCAGGACCGAAAGCAAGGTCTACCGGGTAGGGTGAGCAAGGAAGCACCCATGCATCACTACGGAGGCAACCGTCATGTTCCTCAAGAAAGTCCTCGTCCTCTGCGCCGCATCGCTCGCCATGGCGCACGCCGCGGCGCAGAAGGACGCGTGGCCGTCCAAGCCGATCAGGATCATCACGCCGACGCCGGCCGGCGTCGGCTCCGACGCGTTCGCCAGGCGCTATGCCGAGCAGCTCTCGCTGGCACTCAAGGTGCCGGTCGTCGTCGAGAACAAGCCGGGGGCCCTGGCGACGATCGGCACCGACGCCGTCGCCAAGTCACCGCCCGACGGCTACACCATCCTGTTCTCCGTCGGCAACCCCTTCACCATGGCGCCGTTCCTGCTGTCGAAGCTGCCGTACGACGCGGAGAAGGACTTCATTGCCGTGACGCAGGTGTACAAGGGCGGTTCCTTCATCGTCGCCAACAAGGACCTGCCGTACAGATCCCTGCGTGACCTGGTGATCGCGGCCAAGAGCCAGCCGGGAAAGGTCACGTTCGCCTCCTACGGCCCCGGCAGCACCGCGCACGTGGGCTATGAGCTGTTCCAGGAGGCGGCGGGCATCGATCTGCTGCACATTCCCTACAAGGCCGGTGCGATCACCGACCTGATCGGCGGCCGGGTCATGCTCGGCTGGGAGCCGCCCGTGTCGGCGCTGCCGCACCTGAAGGCGGGCCGCCTGCGCGCGCTCGCGTACACGGGCAGCAAGCGCAGCACCGCGGCGCCCGACGTGCCGACCTTGTCGGAGAGCTACCCCGGCCTGGAGGTGTTCAGCTGGGCGGGCTTCTGGGTCCCTGCCGGCACGCCTGCCCCCATCGTGCAGCGCCTCTACACGCAGATCGCCGCCATCACCAGGTCGCCGGAGATGAAGCAGTTCATCGAGGACGCCGGCAATGAGCCGATCGGCGCGAGCCCAGCCGAGACCGCCGGGATCATCCGGCGCGAGGCGCAGTTCATGGGCAAGCTGATCAAGGCGAAGAACATCCGCCTCGATTGAGCGCGGCCAGCGTCAGCCGCCTTCTCATTGCGTGCACGTGTAGCTGCCGGCGGAGTTCACGTCGCCCGTGCCCTTGTACCGGGGGTATCCGGGTGCCTCGCACACCGGCAGGGTTCGCGCAGTGGCCCCCGAGCTGAATCGGTAGGTGAGCTGGTCGGGCGCGCGGCCCTGTTCGACCCAGTCGATCATGGCGACTAGCCAGTCCACTTCGGCGAGGGTTCCGCCCGCACCGTGCGTCGAGGCGGGGACCAGCATCAAGCGGGCGTTCGCGCGTGGATCGGCCAGGCCCCGGACCTTCGCAATCCCCGTCATGGTCGCGAAATTGCGCATGTGATCGTTGGCGGAGATGAGCGGATCGCCGGCGTCGTGCCACGACAGCAGTTTCCGGCCGGATGCGACATAGCTGGCGATTGCGGACTTCCTGTGATCGGCTCCGACCAGCAACAGGCCTTCGGAGATCAGCGTGTAGCTTTGGTCCAGGTTGAAGGTCGCCAGGTTGGGCGCCGGCGTCGTTGCAGGCGGAGGCGCTCCCAGCCAGCGCGGGTCGTTGGTCGCCAGCAAGGCGAAGCCGCCGCCAAGGCCGCCATAGCTGGTGACGCCCAGGGGCGGGACGCCCGGGCTGGCGGTGGTCGGGGCGAAGTTGGTCCAGCTATAGCGGCTGTAGATCGTCGTGCCGCTGGACAGCTTCAGATCCGAAAGCAGGCCGGCCAGCGTAGCCACCTGGGCGGGGCTCAGGCAAAGCGCGGCGTTCGTGCTGGCGCTCGCCTGGCCGCATTGGAGCGCCGCCGGATTGAAGTTGCAGCCGGTGGGGTTGGCCAGGTAGCCGTCGGAGACGCCATCGGCGGCGTCGCAAGACGAAACGGCACGGGCGTAAGCGTCCGCGTACTGGGCGGGCGCGATTTCGGCCGGTGTCCCGGCCTTTGCTGCCGTGTTCAACAACGCCGTAATGGTGCCGCCCATGTCCATGCTCTCGCAGCCGGAGATCACGCCGTCGTACTCGGCCGGCCAGCGCTCCGCCGCAATGTATGCGTTGCGGCCGCCGTTGGAACATCCGTTGAAGTAGGTGTAGGCAGGGCCGCGCGCGAAGAACGACGTCGTGACCGCCTTCGCGAACAGCACCGTCGTGCCAAGCGCGGCATACGCGTAGTCGGTGGCAGAGGCCTTTGCGTCCGCGGAGCCGCTGATCCAGACCGCCGGCGCCGCCTGGCCCGGCACCGCCGCCCGGTTGCCGCCGTTGGACGCCGCGTAGACAGCTCCTCGCTGTGCGACAGCCGCGTGGACCGCGGTCACCGTCCCACCCGATGAAGTGACGGCAGAAGCCACGCGGCCGTCGAAACCGCCGCCGCCCTGCTGGTACAGCCGGCCCGACCAGTTGTCCGGCACGGTGACCTCGATATCGAGATAGGGCGCGCGCGTCCCGGAGACCTTGCAGAGGCCCGCTTCATGGACCCCCGGCGTGGGCTCGATGCGCACTGCCTCCGCCACCGTCACTCCCTCCAGCGTCTTGCCGACGAGCCCGGCACAGACGGACTTCATCTGCGCGAGGCTCGGCAGCGCGGCGGAGTTGGACCCTCCTCCGCAACCGGCCACGAAAAGAAGCAGTCCCGCCACCGCGCAGATGCGCCCCGCTCTTTGAAGGTGCTTGTCCACTGTCTTGTCTCCATGCAATGAATGCTTGGTGCAAAGCTCCGCCTGCGGCAGGCCCAGAGGGCATGCGGGCGATGCGCGGCGCTGGCTTTTTATTTCCCGACCGATCGGTCGGGAAATATGGACGGATGCTAGTGGCGGTGGCGGAACCCGTGAAATACCGGCTTGGTGTCGTCGGCAATATCTGCTGCGTATGACGGCAGCGTCCTGTCAGCAGACATGCGCCACTGACGGTGCCGCAGCGAACCGTGCTGCACTGAATTACTTTGTGCGAACGCGATCCGCGCCGAAAACCGGCCTCCGCTTCGCCTCGAATGCGCGCAGGCCTTCGGCCAGGTCCTGCGAGAACCCGAGCTGCACCGCCCACCTGTTCGCCAGCGCCAGCGCGGCTTCCTCGTCGCCGGCCAGAGCGGCATCGATGGCCTCCTTGCAGCCCTGCTGCGCCAGTGCGGGACCGGCAGCGAGTCGCGTCGCCAACTGCATCGCCGCGGCCAGGGCGGCGCCGTCATCGCACACTTCATCGACCAGGCCCCAATCCAGCGCGGTGGCCGCGTCGATCGAGTCGCCCAGCAGCATCATGCGGCGGGCGCGGGCCGCGCCGATGCGCCGCGTCACGCGCACGGTGCCGCCGCTGCCGGGGAACACGCCCAGGCGGATTTCCGGCAGGCCCAGCTTGGCGCCGCGTGCGCCCACGATGAAGTCGCAACAGGCCGCCAGTTCCAGGCCGCCGCCGATGGCCGCGCCTTCGATCGCCGCCAGCGTCGGCTTGGGAAAGTGGGCCAGCGCCGCGAACACCCGCTTGTCCTGCTCGAACTTGGCGGCCAGCGCCGCTTCGCCCTTGCCGACCAGCTCGCGCAGTTCAACGAGATCGGAGCCGGCGCTGAAAGCGCGGCTGCCGGCGCCGTGCACGACCAGTGCGCGCACCGCGTCGTCGCGCGCGCAGTCCGCCAGCAGGCGATCGAGCTGGTCCACCATCACGCGGCCCAGCGCGTTCATCGGCGGCGCGTCCAGCGTCAACCGGGCGATGCCGTCGGCCTTCTCCAGCGTAACCTGGCCCAAGCGCGCTCTCCTTATTCGGCCTTGATGCCGGCCTGCGTGATGACCTGTGTCCAGGCCTGGGTCTGCGCGACCAGGTGCGCCTGCAATGCCTCCGGCGTCATCACTTCTGGCGCCAGCCCGATACCGGCGAACTGGGTCTTGAGTTCCGGCTGCGCCAGCACCGCCTTCACGGCCTGGTTCAACTGGGCGACCGTTTCCCTCGGCGTGTCCTTCGGTGCGAACAGCGCGGTCCAGGCGCCGGCCTCCGTCTCCGGCATCGGCAGGCCCGCTTCGCCGAAGGTCGGCACGCCCGGCAGGCCGGCCAGCGCGGCGTCCTTGCCGGTGACGGCCAGTGCCCGCAGGTTGCCGTTGGCCACCAGCTGGCGCACGCCGGCGGTGCCGGCCACCATCAGGGTCACCTGCCCGCCTTGCAGGTCGGTCAGGGCAGGCGCGGCACCGCGATACGGCACGTGACGCACGTCCACCTTCGCGCTGCGCTTGAAGATTTCGCCGAACAGATGGGTCACGTTGCCGTTGCCGGCGGAGGCGAAGGTGAGCGCGCCGGGCTGCGACTTGGCCAGCGCGATCAACTCGCCCAGCGTCTTGACGTTGGTCTTCTGCGGATTCACCACCAGCACCAGCGGGCCCACGGACAGCCCGGCGACGGCGGCGAGGTCTCGCGTCGGCACGAAGGCCTTCTGCGGCACCAGGCTCGGAATCGTTGCCATTTCGATCCCACCCAGCAGCAAGGTCAGGCCGTCGGCGGGTTGGGAGGCGACATAGCCGCCGGCGATGGTCCCTGCGCCACCCGGCTTGTTTTCCACCAGCACGGGCTGGCCCAGCACCTCGGACAGCCGCATCGCGACCTGGCGGGCCAGCACGTCGGTCGTGCCGCCGGCCGCATAGGGCACGACGATGTGGACCGGCTTGCCGGCCGGCAGCTTCTGCGCGAAGGCGGGGGTCGCCAGGCCGGCCGCGGCGGCAAGCGCCAGGGCCATCAGGTGGCGGCGAATCAGGGGCATGGTGTCTCCGGGTCTGGTTTCAAGCCGACGATAGCCAGCGGGGCCGCGTCCCACTGTCGTATCGAAAGACGACAGCCCTCCTGTCCTTGCCGCATAGGACAGGGCCGCAAGCCGGCCGCGGCTATTCTGGGCGCCATGAGCCCGTCCGACGATCCCCTGTTTCCCCAGCTCGAATTCGCCTTCGAGACCCGCCTCACGCTGGCGCCGCGCCTGCGCCTGGACAATCCGCCGGTGGGCGGCAGCCGGCTCTCGGTGCCGGTGCTGGACGGCCGCTTCGAAGGCCCGCGCCTGCAGGGCAAGGTGCTGAACCACGGCGGCGAGTTCCCGCACGTGCGCGCCGACGGCGTGTTCTGCTTCGACGCCCGCTACTTCATGCAGGAAGACGACGGCACGCTGATCTACATCCAGAACCGCGGCTTCCGCCACGGGCCGCCGGAGGTGATGGACAAGCTGTACAAGCTGCCGCCCGGCATGAGCATCGACCCCAAGAGTTACTACTTCCGCTGCTCGCCCACCTTCGAGACGCCGCCCGGCAAGCACGACTGGCTGACCAGGCACCTCTTCATCGGCGTCGGCGCCCGCCTGGAATCCGGCAACGTGATCCGCTACTACACCGTCCTGTGAACACCATGAGCCTGCACCTCGAACCGCCAGACAAACCCAAGCTCGAATTCGCCTTCGCGATCCGCGTCAACTTCGGCCAGCGCCGGAAGGTCGGCATGCTCCCCAGCGGCTTCACCCGCGGCTTCACCGATGCCGTCGGCGGCGAGGTGGCCGGGCCGAAGCTGACCGGCACGGTGGTGCCGAACACCGGCGGCGACTGGCCGGCCTACTGGCCCAACGGCGCCGTCGAATTCACCGCGCAGTACCTGCTGCAGGCCGACGACGGCACGCTGATCGTCGTCAAGAACCGCGGCTTCCGCTATGCCACGCCCGAAGTGACGGCGCGGATGGAAAAACTCGAGCCCGTCGATCCCGCCGAGTACTACATGCGGCTGTCGCCTTTCTTCGAAGCGCCGGTCGGCCCGCACGACTGGCTGAACCGCACGGTCTTCGTCGGCAACGCCAACCGGCAGGCGGACCACTCGGTGTTCCGCTTCTGGCAGGTGGTGTAAGGCCTCAGGGCTGCGCGGGTTCGAGGGCCAGGTAGACGTCCTTGCCGGCGGGCTGCGCGTACACATGCGCGAGCAGCTCCGGCCGGTTGGCCAGGAAGGCGCGCTGGTTGATCGAACCCTTGTCGGTCAGTTCACCGGCGGCGGCCGAAGGTGGTTCCCGCAGCATCATGGCGCGCGCAACGTAGGTGGAACTGCCGGTGGCACGCGCCGCCAGCGCGTCGAGCGCCGCCTGCACACGGGCGCGCAGCTCCGGATGCGCCAGCACCGCATCCCAAGGCGCGCCCGCCGCCAGGCCGCAGCAGGCGGTGCAGGCCGCGCGGTCGCCGACGATGAAGGCGCTGGGCGCATCGCGGCCCTCGCCGGCGATCACCGCGTCGAGGAACAGGCCATCGCCCTCCTGAACCAGTTTCGCGCGCAGCGTGCCGACGCCGACGAAGGTGCCGGTGCTGAGCTTGAAATCTTCGGCGATGCGGCCGTCGAAGGCGAAGCCCTGCGCGATGTCGCCGGGCGCCACGAACGAGAGCGCGTCGCCCATGCGGGCAAAGCCTTCTTCGTCGAACAGCTTCGCGCTCAGCTCCGGTTGGCCCCAGTAGCCGGGCGTGACGTTCGGTCCGCGCAGCCGCGCCTCGTACTTGCCGGAGCCCACCGGCGCCAGCTTCAGCTCGCAGCCGGGAATCGGCAGGCCGGCCAGGCCGGTTTCGTCGGTGAGCCAGTTGGCGGCGACGGCGGCCGGCGCGGTCTCGGTGGCGCCGTAGCCGGACATCATCGGGATGCGCTCGCCGCAGGCCTGCACGGCGAGTTCATCGAAGTCGTGCACCAGCGAGCGCCCCAGCGCGGAGCCGGAGTAATAGAGCAAGCGCAGCCGCGAGAAGAATTTCTGGCGCAGGCCGGCGTCGGCGCGCAGGAAGGGAATCAGCATGGCGAAGCCGCGCGGCACGCTGAAGTAGACGGTGGGCGCGATCTCGCGCAGGTTCTCCACCGTCTTCTCCACCTCGCCGGGCACCGGCCTGCCGTCGTCGACGTAGAAGGAGCCGGCGCAGTGGATGGTGAGCCCCAGCATCTGGTTGCCGCCGGAGACGTGGTGCCAGGGCAGCCAGCTCAGGATCACCAGCGGGTCGGCGATGGCGGGAATCGCCTGCACCATCATCTGCTGGTTGCAGGCCACCATGCGCTGGGTGGTGATCACGCCTTTCGGCAGGCCGGTGGAGCCGGAGGTGAACAGGACCTTCGCGATGGAGTCGGGCGCTACCGCTTCACTGGCGGCACGCATCGCCGTCGTCGGCACGCTGGCCAGCAAGGCGTCGAACGACGTGCTGGCGCGGGCGGCCGAGGCGCGCACCGAGTGCACCACCTCCACATCGGCCGGCAGGCTGCGCGCCAGCGCCGTGTCGAAAGCCGCGGCGTCGTCGGCGAACACCAGGCCCGGCTTCAGCAGACCAAGCACGTGGCGCAGCTTGGCGTGGTCGTCCGAGAGCAGCGAGTAGGCCGGCGTGACCGAGCAGTACGGCACGCCCACGTGCATGGCGGCGAGCGCCAGCAGCGCATGCTCGATGCCGCTGCCGGAAAGGATGGCCACCGGGCGCTGTGGCGAGAGGCCGCGCTCCAGCAGCGCCTGGGCGATGCGCTGCACCCGCGCCCAGGCGTCGCCATAGCGCAGCTCGCGCCAGCGGCGCGGCAGCCCGCTCTCTCGCACGGCCAGGAACACGCGGTCCGGATGTTCGGCGGCCACCTGCTCGAGCCGGTCGGTGAGCTTGCGCGGGTAAGGGGCCAGCGGCGCCGTCGATTTCACCAGCAGGCTGCCGTCCGCCCGTGTTTCGGCCGTCACCGTGCGCGGCCCCAGCGGGATGCGACGGTACGGCGCCGCGGCGGCTGTCGAAGGGATCGCTTGCATGCGGCCATGCTAGTCGGCGCCGCCCGCCGGGGCCGTCCTGCTCCAGTAGGACAGTGGGGTGCCGCCGTCGTGCCTACGCTCGGGCCATCCGGGAATGGGAGGAGCTATGTTCCTGCGCAACTGCTGGTATGTGGCGGGCTGGACCCGGGACGTGCAGGGCGACGCCGTGGTGGCGCGCAAAATCATCGGCGATCGCGTGGTGCTGTACCGCCAGCCCAGCGGCCGGCTGGTGGCGCTGCAGGACCGCTGCCCGCATCGCCATGCCCCACTTTCACTGGGGCGGATCGAAGGCGACACGCTGCGCTGCATGTACCACGGGCTGCGCTTCGGCGCGGACGGCCGCTGCGTCGAGGTGCCGGGCCAGGACACGATTCCGGCCAAGGCCTGCGTGCGGTCCTACCCGGTGCGCGAGGCCGGCTGCTGGATCTGGGTCTGGATGGGCGATCCGGAACAGGCCGACGCGGCGCTGATCCCGCCCGGCCTGGTCGGCCACGACGACCCGGCCTGGGTGCTGGGCGGAGAGTCGCTTTCCTACCAGGCCAACTACGAGCTGATCAACGACAACCTGCTGGATCTCTCGCACATCAGCTTCGTGCACCGGAACACGCTGGCACGGCAGAGCCTGCAGTGGGGCGAAACGCGGCCCGACACGCGCGAGCTGCCGCGTGGCGTGCGGGTGGAGCGCTGGCTGCGCGACGACACCGCGCCGGCGCATTGCGCGCCGCCGCCGGGCGAGCGCTTCGACCGCTGGACCTGGTACGACTACCTGGCGCCGGGCGTCTTCCTGCTGCAGTCCGAGTACCACGCACCCGGCACGGCCCAGGCTGCCGGCCTGCGGCGCCCGGACGGGCCGCGGCCGCGCTACGTCAACCTGACCCAGCAGGCCGTGACGCCAGTCGACGAGCGCCACACCATCTACTACTTCACCGCCGGCCACCGGCCCGAGGACGGCTACGCAGGCCGCACCTCGCTGCAGGTGGCGGCCGTGGTGAAGGCCTTCGAGGAGGACCGCACCGTCATCGAAGCCCAGCAGAAGGTGATCGACGAACTGCCGCCGGTGCCCATGGTGCCCACCGGCGCCGACGGTGCCGTGACGCGCTTCCGCCGGGTGATGCAGCGGCTGATGGCCGAAGAGGCCGCAAGCTGAGCTTCCTGCGGAGCTTCAAAGCCCTTTCATCAGGGCTTTCCCTGATTCGCCTTGGCCGCCTCCTGCCGATACTGTTAACCAGGTTAACCGTAAACGTGGTTAACAACTTTCCGGTTAGCGATCGTCGCAGGAGACAAACAACATGCAGACCTGGCTCGTCGAGACTTCCACCCCGCATCGCCTGATCGATGCCGCCGCCGTCGCCGGACTGGTCGACGCGATCGGCAGCCAGGACCCCGAGACGCTGGCCCGATGCATCCTCGAAGCGGTGCGGCCGCTGGTCGACGCCCAGCAGTGCACGGTGTTCGCCCACGAAGCCCAGCACAACCCGCGGCTGCTCTCCGGCAGCGCCGAAGACGGCCCGTGGCTGGCCTTTCGCACCGGGGCCCTGCATGCGCGCGAATTCGCCAGCCAGGACGGCCTGCGCGCCATCCTCGAGCGCAAGCCGGCCGCCGGCCCGGTGGGCACCATCCTGGTCTGCCGCCAGCGCGCCTGCGATATGCCGCTGGGATCGCTGCGGCGCGACTGCCTGGATGCCGTCGGCCTGAGCGACCGCCTGACGGTGCTGGTGCGCACCGGCGAAGCCAGCTGGCTGGCCATCCACCTGTACCGGGCGGCGGAGCGCGGCCTCTTCAGCGATGAGCAGATCGAGAGCCTGACCGGCGTCGCCCGGCTGGTGGCCCGCTGCGTGGCGCGTCACTACGCCTGCGACGTCGACGGCGTCGGCTCGGTCCGCGGCAGCGTCTCCGAAGGCGTGCTGGAGCTCGGCTCCCGCCTGACCGGGCGCGAGCGCGAGGTGCTCACCCGCATCCTCGACGGCGTCACCGTCAATCGCATCGCCGAGGACCTGAAGCTGCGCCCCACCACGGTGGCCACCTACCGCATGCGCGCCTACGAGAAACTCGGCGTGCAGTCGCGGCAGGAACTGTTCGCCACGGTGATGCGCCAGCGCTCGCCTTCCGCCATGCAAGGCCTGGTCGGCCAGCGCCGCGGCCCGGCGCAGAATGGCGCCAGCCTCATGCACACCGCCTGAGCCCGCCATGAACATCATGAACAACAGCAGCAACGCCGTCCGCAAGCCGCGCGCCGTCGACAAGGCGGCGCCGGTGCCGGCGCCGAAACGGCAGATGGTCGGCCACGGTGGCGTGATCGACCTCCACGCCTACGCCGCGCCGCAAGTGCTGCGCACCGAACAGATGGAGGCGTACGTCGGCTACCTGGTGCGACGCCTCGACAACAAGATCTACGCCAGCTTCCTGCAGTCGCTCGCCGAGGAAGAGATCACCCCGGCGCGCTTCACCGCGCTGTCGATCATCGGCGCCAATCCCGGCGTCCGGCAGGTCGACATCGCGCGCGCGCTCGACGTCGCGCGACCCGCTGCGCTGAAGCTGGTGAACCAGCTGGTCGACCTGGGCCTGGTGGAAACGCACCCGATCCCGAGCGACAAGCGCATCGGCGCCCTGGCGCTGTCGGCCAAGGGCCAGGCCAAGCTCGGTGCCTACGAGCAGGCCGTGCGCGACCACGAGTCGCGCATCTGCAGCGCCATCAGCGAGCAGGAGCGCGCCACCCTCACGCGCATCCTGGGCAAGCTGCTGGGCGACTGAGCGGCCGCGGCGCCCGAGCGCAGAAATGGAGATCCACGGCCAGCCCCTGGCGCCGCCGCGTGATGGCGCCGCCGATGTCCGCGTCCCGGTGCTGGTGGTCGGCGCCGGGCCGGTCGGCCTCACCCTGGCGCTCGACCTCGCCTGGCGCGGCATTCCCTGCCTGCTGGCCGAAGTGCGCCACTTTCGCGAACCGCCCAACGTCAAGTGCAACCACGTGGCCGCACGCACGATGGAGCAGTTCCGCCGGCTCGGGGTCGCGGCCAAGGTGCGCGCGGCCGGACTGCCCGACGACCATCCGAACGACGTCGCCTTCCGCACGGCCCTGACGGGCCGCGAGATGAGCCGCGTGCGCATCCCCTCGCGGCTGGAGCGCTTCAGCGATACCAGCGGGCCGGACGGCTGGTGGCCGACGCCGGAGCCGCCGCACCGCGTCAACCAGGTCTACCTGGAGCCGATCCTGGTGGACCACGCCGTGCAGCAGGCCGGCCTGACGCTCGCCAATCGGCTGCGCGTCATCGACTTCGTACAGGACGGCGCCGGCGTGCTGGCGCAGGCCGAAGACCTGGACACCGGCAAGCGGATGGCCATCGCCTGCGATTACCTGGTCGGCTGCGACGGGGCTCGCTCCACCGTGCGCAAGGCGATCGGCGGCACGTTGTCCGGCCAGTCCGAGATCAAGAAGGTGCAGTCGACGCTGATCGACGCACCCGGCTTGTGGGACCGCGTGCCGGGCCGGCGCGCCTGGTGCTACTACGCACTGAATCCGCGCCGCACCGGCACCATCTTCTGCATCGACGGGCGCGACCGCTGGCTGGTCCACAACTCCCTGCGGCCGGACGAAACCGACTTCGACGCGGTCGACCGCGACCGCTGCCTGCGCGCCATCCTCGGCGTCGATGCGGACTTCGAATTCACGGTGGTCAGCAAGGAGGACTGGGTCGCGCGCCGGCTGGTGGCCGACCGCCTGCGCGCGGGCCGCGCCTTCATCGCCGGCGACGCCGCCCACCTGTGGGCGCCGCACGGTGGCTTCGGCATGAATGCCGGCATCGCCGACGCGCTCGACCTCTCCTGGATGCTCGCCGCGCGAATGCAGGGCTGGGGCGCGCCGGGCCTGCTGGAGGCCTACCAGGCCGAGCGCCTGCCGATCACCGACCAGGTCTCGCGCCACGTAGCCGGCCATGGCAGCGCCAAGCGCGACATCGAGGCAGATATACCGGCCCGCATCGAGGAGGACAGCGCGGAAGGCGAGGCGCTGCGGGCCGACCTCGGCCAGCGCAACTACGCGCTGCACGTGCGCCAGTTCTGCGCCGCCGGCCTCAACTTCGGCTACTACTACGACCAGTCGCCCATCATCGCGTACGACAGCGAGACGCCACCGCCCTACGGCATGGGGGAGTTCACCTCCTCCACCGTGCCGGGCTGCCGGGCGCCGCACTTCCGGCTGCGCGACGGCCGGTCGCTCTATGACGCCTGCGGCCCGTATTACACGCTGCTGCGCTTCGACCGCAGCGCGAGCATCGGCGCGCTGGAGGATGCGGCCGCGGCCGCCGGCATGCCGCTCACCGTGCTGGAAGTGGAGGCCGACGACGTGCCCGCTGCCTACCGCCACGCGCTGGTGTTGTGCCGGCCCGACCAGCACGTGGCCTGGCGCGGCGACGCCGTGCCGGGCGACGCGCGCGCGCTGGTGGAACTGCTGCGCGGCGCAGCGCCTTCGCAAAACGAGACGACAGGAGACATGGATTGAAAACCTTCGCATCCCTGGTCCGCCGCGCCTTGCTGGCCTTCGCCGCCTGCGCCGCGGCCGCCTCCGTGCTGGCCGCCGAGCCTGGCTACCCCAGCAAGCCGATCCGCCTGCTGGTGGGCTATGCGCCTGGCGGCGGCGGCGACAGCGTGGCGCGCATCGTCGCCGAGCACATGGGCCGCACGCTGCACCAGACGATCGTGATCGAGAACCGGCCCGGCGCCGGCACCACGCTGGCGCCCGCCGCTGCGGCGGCCGCGGCGCCGGATGGCTACACGCTGGCACTGGTGTCGGAGGCGCGCTTCGGCGCGGACAAGTTGCTGTGGCGGCCGAACGTGAAGTACGACGAGGCCAGCTTCACGCCCGTGGCGCGCTGGGCCACCACCTTCTTCGTGCTGGCGGTGAACAAGGACTATGGCGTGAAGCGCGTGGCCGACCTGCTGGCCAAGGCGAAGCAGAGCAACAACGAGGTGTTCATGGCGGCGACCCAGGGCATCTTCACCAGCCTGATCATCAACAGCTTCAAGACCGCTTCCGGCGTGACGCTCTCCCTGGTGCCGTACAAGGGCGGCGCGCCCGCGGTGCAGGCGGTGCTGGCAGGCGAGGTGCCGGTGACCTTCGCAGTGCCCACCTCGGTGCTGCCGCTGGCGCGCGACGGCAAGCTGGTGGCGCTGGCCGTCACCGGCGACAAGCGTTCCGCGCTGGCGCCCGAGCTGCCGACGCTGCAGGAGGAAGGCCTGGCCGGCTTCAACGTCGGCTACTGGTTCGGCATCGCCGGCCCGGCCGGCATGGCGGACGACGTGGTGCAGAAGCTGTTCGACGCGAGCAACCTGGCGCTGGCCGACCCCGGCGTGCGCTCGCGCCTCGCCCTGCTCGGCTACGAACCGGCGCCGGCACGCTCGCCGGCGGAGTTCCGCGGCCAGGCGCTGCAGGATGGCGCCGCCTTGCGCAAGACGGTCGAGGCGCTGGGCTTGAAGGGCGATTGAGCATGGCGATCTCGCGCGAACTCGCCGCCCACGCGGTGCGGACCCGCTTCGAGGACCTGCCCGCCGCGGCGGTGCAGGCAGTCAAGCGCTCGCTGGTCGATGCGCTCGGCGTGGCCCTGGCCGGCGGCGCGCTGGGCCAGGCGACGCCCGCCTTCCTCGATCTGGCGCGAGTTTCCGGCAGCGGCCCCTGCAAGATCATCGGCTTCAGCCTGCACGCCGCGCCTGCCGTGGCGGCGCTGGTCAACGGCGCGATGTCGCACGCGCTCGACTACGAGGACACCCACGACGCGGGCCTGGTGCACCCGAACGGCACCGCGCTGCCGGCGGCGCTGGCCATCGCGCAGATCCGCGGCGACGTCACGGGTGCGGAATTCATCGCGGCGATGGCGGTGGGCGCCGACCTCACCTGCCGCCTGGGCATGTGCATGGGCAACGTGGACACGCCGCGCGGCTGGGCAATTCGTCCGATGCTCGGCACCTATGGCGCCACCGCCGCCGCCGGCAAGCTGCTCGGGCTGGATGAGGCGCAACTGGTGGAAGCCTTCGCGCTGGCCTTCACCCAGGCCACCTGCAGCGCCGGCTTCTTCGGCTATGCGCCCTCGCACATGCGCGAAGTGCGCGATGCCTTCGGCGCCCAGGCCGCGGTGACGGCGGCGCTGCTGGCGCAGCGTGGCGTGCAGTGCTACGACCAGCCGATCGAAGGCAAGCACGGGCTGTACGCGTTGTATGCCGGCGGCGAGTACGACCCGGCCAGGCTGGTGGCGGGCCTCGGCTTCGTGTTCGAAGGCGCCAACCTCAGCTTCAAGCCCTGGCCCTCGTGCCGGGGCACGCACCCTTTCGTCGAGGCGGCGCTGAACCTGCGGGCGCGCCACGGCTTCGCCGCAAGCGACATCGAACAGGTCGCGGTGGACGTGAGCGACATGTTCGGCGTGCTGTGCGAGCCGTTCGCGCAGAAGTGCCGGCCAGGCACGGCCAACGACGCCAAGTTCAGCATCCCGTTTACCACCGCCACCGCCCTGGTGCACGGCCGGCTCGGGCTGGCGGATTTCCTGCCCGGCGCGTTGAACGACGCGCAGGTGGCGGGAGTCGCGCAGCGCATCCGTTGCACGGTGCGGTCGCCGGCGGGGCTGGACGATGCCTTGCGAGGCCGCTTGCGCGTGCGGCTGCGGGATGGGCGTGAGCTGGCGGAGGAAGTGTTGCAACCGCTGGGCGATCCGGCGCGGCCGATGAGCGATGCAGCCTTGATGGAGAAATTCGTCGATTGCGCGCGGTATGCGGCAAGGCCGATGGGCGATGCGCAGGCGCAACGGGCAGCGGAGGCGATCGGCAGACTGGAGACGGCGGCCGACCTGTCGGCCCTGATGCTTTGAAAGCGCTGGGGTGGCTCACGCAACCCAGCCTGCAGGAGGCATCTTCGTAGGCTGGGTTGGCGAAGCCACCCCAGCGATCACTCGGTCAAGAACCGCAACACCGCCTCCGCAAACGCCTGCGGCATGGGTTCAGCTGCCCTTGATGCCGAGGGTCTCGACCACCTTGCGCAAGGCGGCGCCGTGCTGCACGGCTTCGTTGCGGAACTCCGCCATCGATTTCGACGGCGAGATGTCGTAGCCCAGGGTGCGCAGCCTGGCCTGCACCTCGGGGTCGGCCAGTGCCTTGGCGCTGGCATCGAACAGCTTCTGCGCCACGTCGGCCGGCATTCCGGCCGGGCCGGCCAGGCCGAACCAGTAGCCGACGTCGAAGCCCTTCAGGCCCTCCTCGTTCAGTGTCGGCACGCCTTCGGCCAGCGCGGAACGTTGGCCGCCGGTGATGGCCAGCGCCACCAGCTTGCCTTCCTTCACCATCGGCATCACCGAACTGGGCACGGCGAAGGTGAGCGGCACTTCGCCGCCAACCACCGCCACCACCGCCGGTGCCCCGCCCTTGTACGGCACCTGGTTGAGCTTGATGCCGGACAGGCGGTTGAAGTTCTCCATGATCAGGGCCGGGTACAGGCCCTGGGTGGAGCCGACGAACACCTCGTTGTTGCTGGCCCTGGCCTTGGCGCGCAGCTCGGCGAGGTTCTTCACGCCGTAGTCCTTGTTGGCCGCCATCACGAAGAAGGTGCTGGCCCACTTGCTGATGGTCGTGAAGCTGGTCTCGTCGTACTTCACGTTCGGCTGCCACATCGCCTTGTCCGGTCCGAATACGGAGTCCGGCGCCAGCAGCAGCGTGTAGCCGTCGGGCGCGGCGGCGGCGACGAAGGCCGGCGCCAGCGTGGTGCCGGCGCCCGGCTTGTTGTCGATGACGACCTGCTGCTTCAGCGTGCGCGACATGTGCTCACCCATGATGCGCGCCACGCCGTCGCCGCCACCGCCGGGCGGGAAGCCGACCACCAGCTTGATCGGGCGGCTGGGGTAGGCGTCCTGCGCGGCGGCCAGGGCACAGGCGGCAGTGAGCACTACGCCCACGCCGGTCTTCCACAGTGATTGCATGCTCTTGTCTCCTTCGGGGGCCATCGACGGATCGGCTCCATCCTGCGAGCCATTCTGGGCAGGCCCGCCCACCGCGGCTGTCGTGCGGAAACAGGACAGCCCGCGCCCCTGTCGTAGTTGCGGACGACAGCGTGCGCACCGGGATTTCCCTATCGTGGCCGGACCATGACGAATCACTCTGCGCGGGAGCGCCGCTGATGGCGGACGCCTACATCTTCGACGCGGTGCGCACGCCGCGCGGCTCGGGCCGCGCGACCGGCTCCCTGCACACCCTGTCCCCGATCGACCTCGGCGCCACGGTGCTGCTGGCGCTGCGCGAGCGCACCGGCTTCGACCGCCTGCCGGTCGAGGACGTGATCTTCGGCGTCGGTGATGCCGTCGACGACCAGGGCGCCAACCTGGCACGCTCTTCCGTGCTGCATGCCGGGCTCAGTGTCGAGACGCCCGGCTCGGTGATCAGCCGCTTCTGCTCCTCCGGCCTCGACGCCGTGAACCTCGCTGCCGCCAAGGTGGCTTCCGGCCAGGGCGACCTGATGATCGCCGGCGGTGTCGAGATGATGTCCATCATCCCGATCGCCGGCACCGGCGGCCCCTGGGGCAGCGACGCCGGCTTCAACACCACCAGCAACTTCACGCCGCTAGGCGTGGCGGCCGACCTGCTCGGCACGCTGGAAGGCCACACGCGCGAACAGGTCGATGCGTACGCCGTCGAGTCGCAGGCGCGTGCCCAGCGGGCCTGGGCCGAAGGCCGCTTCGACCGGTCCATCGTGCCCGTGCGCGACCTCAACGGCCAGCTGTGCCTGGCGCGCGACGAGCACATGCGTCCGGGCAGCACGCTCGAATCGCTGGGCAAGCTGAAGCCCGCCTTTGCCGACATGGCCATCAAGGGCGGCTTCGGCGAAACGGTGAAGAAGCGCTACCCGCAGGTGAATCGCCTGCGCCACCTGCACACCGGCGGCAATTCCTCCGGTGTGGTGGACGGCGCCAGCGCGCTGCTGATCGGCTCGGCCGAAGCCGGTGCCAAGCTGGGATTGAAGCCGCGCGCCCGCATCACCGCCACCGCGACCTCTGCCTGCGACCCCTGCCTGATGCTGGTGGCGCCGGCCGAGGCCACCCGCCGCGCCGCCGCGCGCGCCGGCTACTCGCTGG
>JAQGMU010000393.1 GCA_028292195.1 Ramlibacter sp.
GCCGGCGTCACCGACCCCGAGGCCAAGCGCAAGATCATCGGCGGCCTGTTCGTCGACGTCTTCAAGGCCGAGGCGGCGCGCCTCAAGGCCGGCCTGGATGGCGCCCACAAGGGCGCGGCCAACGGCCACGCCGAAGGCAGCAATGGAAGTCGCGCCGTCAATGGCGCGACATGGCTTGCCCAGGGCACGATCTACCCGGACGTGATCGAGACCGGCGGCGCCAAGAACAAGAAGGCCGTCTCGATCAAGAGCCACCACAACGTCGGCGGACTGCCCGAGCAGCTCGGCCTGAAGTTGCTGGAGCCCTTGCGCGACCTGTTCAAGGACGAGGTGCGCGAACTGGGCGTGGCGCTGGGCCTGCCGCCCGAGATGGTGTACCGCCACCCGTTCCCGGGCCCTGGCCTGGGCGTGCGGATCCTGGGCGAGGTGAAGAAGGAATACGCCGACCTGCTGCGCCGCGCCGACGCCATCTTCATCGAGGAGCTGCGCAATTTCCGCGACGAGACGACGGGCAAGAGCTGGTACGACCTGACCAGCCAGGCCTTCGCCGTCTTCCTGCCGGTCAAGAGCGTGGGCGTGATGGGCGACGGCCGCACCTACGACTACGTGGTGGCGCTGCGCGCCGTGCAGACCAGCGACTTCATGACGGCCGACTGGGCCGAGCTGCCGTATGCGCTGCTGAAGAAGGTGTCCAGCCGCATCATCAACGAGGTGCGCGGCATCAACCGCGTCACCTACGACGTCAGCAGCAAGCCGCCCGCGACCATCGAGTGGGAATGAGGCGATGACGGCGGTACGCGTCTCCGTCGTGATGGTGGAGGACAACCCGCTGCACCTGCGGCGCTATCGGGAGAACCTGGCGCTCGATCCCAGCCTGGTGCTGCTCGGTGAATTCGGCACGGCCCGGGATGGCATGGCCGCCGTCGCGGAGCTGGCGCCGGACGTCGCGCTGGTCGACCTGGGCCTGCCGGACGGCAGCGGCTTCGACGTGATCCGGCACATCCGCCAGGTGTCCCCGCGGACCGCCGTGATGGTGGTGTCGGTGTTCGGCGGCGAGCGCAACCTGCTGGAGGCGATCGCGGCCGGCGCCACCGGCTACCTGCTCAAGGACAGCCGGGCGACCGATTTCAACGAGAGCATCCATGCCCTGCGGGCCGGCGAATCGCCGATCAGCCCCTCGCTGGCCCGGCTGCTGCTGGATCGCATGCGGGCCGGCGCGCCGGCGGCCAGCCCCACCCCGGCACCGGTTCCGGTGGCTGCCGCCACGGTCCCACCGTCACCGCTGTCGGGGCGCGAGACGGCCATCCTGGAAGCCATAGCCCGCGGCCGCAGCCTGGGCGAGATCGGCGTCGTGCTGCACATCTCGCCGCTGACGGTGAAGACGCACGTGCAGAACATCTACCGCAAGCTGGAAGCGACTTCGCGCCAGCACGCCGTGTTCCTCGCGCAGCAGCGCGGCCTGCTGAAGCTGTGAACCGGCTGGCGCTCCGGCTGCTCCTGGCACTGGTGCTGGGCTTGGCCGTCAATGCCGCTTTGCTGCTGTTCATGCGGGACGAGTCCCCCCGGCAGATGATCGAGCTCACCGAGATGCGCTTCATCAAGTCCGACGACCCGGCGCCACCGGGCGAACGCGCGCCCTGGGTCAGGCGCACGCTGCCGGACAACTGGCACCAGTCCAATCCCGGCGAGTCGGGCTTCGGCTGGTACCGTGCGGCCTTCGAGCTGGAGCAGGTCCCGGTGGAATCCTGGGCCGCCTACCTGCCCAGCGTCGCCACGACGCACCACCTGTTCCTGAACGGCGTCGACATCGGCGGAGGCGACATGAGCGGCCCGTTCCAGCGCTCGATGGGCCGGCCGCTGCTGGACCCGATCGCGCCGCAGATGCTGCGCCAAGGGCGCAACGAGTTGCTGCTGCGACTGCGGGTCGCACCCAACCTGCGCGGCGGGCTGGGCCGCATCACCCTGGGGCCGCTGGCCGCGCTGCAACCCCGCTACGACCAGGCGCAGTTCGTGCGCGTCGGCTTGCCGCGCGCCCTGAACATCGCGCTGTGCTTCATCGGCCTGCTGGTCCTGCTGCTGTGGCTGCGCCGGCCCACGGAGCGCATCTACGGCGTGTTCGCCGCGCTGGCGCTGGTCTGGTCGCTGCGCAACTTCCACTACTTCGCGTCGCTGCCCTGGCTGCCTTCCGCGCCGTGGGAGGCGTTCATCCTGGGCAGCCTCGGCCTGGTGGTCGTGCTGACCTGGATCTTCATGCGGCACTACACGGGCCTGCCTTCGCATCGGCGCGAAAGCTGGCTGCTGGCCGGCGCGCTGCTGTCGCTGCCGGCCTTCGCGCTGGCCGGGCCCGCGCTGGCCAGCGCCCTGCGCCTGCCCTGGTACCTGGCCTGCGCCGCGCTGGGCTCGTGGGCCATCGTGCTGTTCCTGAAGTCGTTGCGCGGCACTGCCGTCCAGGGCACCGGCTCCTGGGTGGTGCTGGCCGCGCTGGTGGCGACGCTGCTGCTCGGGCTGACGGACCTCGCGGTGTCGGCGCAATTGCTGCCGTTCGGTCCGGCGGCGCGCATGGCCTACGGCGCGCCACTCCTGTTGTGCGCCCTGGTGTATGCCCTGGCGGACAACTACTTCCGGACCTATGACCAGGCGCGCGAGCGCACCGCCGATCTGGAACGCCGGGTGCAGGAGCGCACGCGCGAGCTCGAAGCCACGCACGAGCGGCTGCGCGCGCTCGAACGGTCCGCCACCGTCGCCGCCGAACGCGAACGCCTGATGGGCGACATGCACGACGGCATGGGCTCGCAGCTGATCACGACACTCGAGGCGGTGGAGCGGGGCAGCGGCGATGCGCGCGAGGTGGCCGGCATGCTGCGCGGCTGCCTCGACGACCTGCGTCTGCTGATCGACTCGCTCGACCCCACCGAGCACTCGCTGCAACTGGCGCTGGGCAACCTGCGCTACCGGCTCGAGCCCCGGCTGCGCGCGGCCGGCATCGCGCTGGAGTGGGATGTGCAGGACGGCCTGCGGCTGCCGGCTGCTGGCGCCGGCCTGCAGGTGCTGCGTGTCGTGCAGGAAGCCGTGACCAATGCCGTCAAGCATGCCGGCGCGACGCGACTGCGCGTGCGGCTGGTCGAAGAAGGGGGTGAACTGGTGCTGCAGGTGGCCGATGACGGCCGCGGCATCGCAGTGCCGGCCGGGATGCCGGTGCCGCCCAGTGCCCAGCGCGGCATCCAGGGCATGCGCATGCGCGCGCGCCAGCTCGGGGGGTCCCTCGAGCTGGCGAGTGACGTGGAAGGCACGACGCTCACCTTGCGCATGCACGCCGCTGGAGGGGGGCCGACGCAAGTGGAGGGTCCGAGCCGGGCATAGGCCCTAGGGAAGAACCCCAGGCACAGGCAAAATGCGATTCCATGTACCAGCCGCCGCAGTTCAAGTCCGACGATCCGGCGCTCGCCGCCGACCTGATGCGAAAGCATGCCTTCGCCAGCCTCATCTCCCCCGATGACGCCGGCTTCCCCTTCGTCACCCATCTGCCGCTGCACCTGGAAGAGCGCAACGGGGGTTTCGTCCTGCTTGGCCACTGCGCCAAGCCGAATCCGCATTGGCGCTACCTGCAGGCACGGCCGCGCGCGCTGGTGACCTTCATGGGGCCGCATGCCTACCAGTCGCCGAAGATCTATCCGGACCTGCAACGGGTGCCCAGCTGGGTCTACCTGGCGGTGCACTGCGAAGTGCAGGCGCGCCTGGTCGAAGATCCGGCGGGCAAGGACGCGCTGCTCAAGAAATTGATAGGCGACCACGAGCCGGCCTACGCGGCGCAGTGGATCGGCCTGGGCGAGGAGTTCCAACTCAAGATGCTGGCCGGCATCGTGGCCTTCGAGCTGGAGGTCGAGCGCTGGTCGTGCAAGCTGAAACTGAACCAGCACCGGCCGGAGTCGCATGCGAAGATGAAGGCCGGCTTCGCCGCCGGCAACGACGACGAACGCGAATTGGCGGGCTGGATGGACCGGCTCGGATTGGGAGGGCAGTGATGCGAGCGATTTTCGGGGTACTGGGTCTGTTGATCGTGGTGGCGATCGTGGGCGTGCTGGCCAAGAAGCAGCTGACCGCGGGCGTCGCGCCACCGGGCACGGTGCAGGGGGTGACCGTTCCGACGGGGACGCCGCAGCAGCAGGTCAAGCAATTCGAGCAGGCGGTGCAGGGCGCCATGCAGCAGGCTCCGCGCACCACGCCCGACGACACCAAGTGAACGCCGAAGCCGCCGGCGACGCGGTTTTCATGCGCGAGGCGCTGGTCCTCGCGCGGCAGGCGGCGGCGGCCGGCGAGGTGCCGGTGGGCGCGGTGGTGGTGCGCGATGGCGTCGTCATCGGCCGCGGCCACAACCGGCCCGTTTCCGGCCACGACCCGACCGCGCATGCGGAGGTCCAGGCCCTGCGCGAAGCCGCCACGGCGCTGGGCAACTACCGCCTCGACGGCTGCGAGCTGTTCGTCACGCTGGAACCGTGTGCGATGTGCAGCGGCGCCATGTTGCACGCACGGCTCAAGCGCGTGGTCTTCGGCGCGCCCGATCCCAAGACCGGCGCCGCCGGTTCAGTCGTGAACCTGTTCGCCGAACCGCGCCTGAACCACCAGACGCAGTGCCAGGGCGGGGTGCTGGCCGACGAATGCGGCGCACTGCTCTCGAACTTCTTTCGCCAGCGGCGCCAGGAAACCAGAAGCACCGCGCAGCCGCTGCGCGAAGACGCGTTGCGCACGACGCAGGAGTGCTTTGCCGGCCTGCCAGGCTATCCGTGGGCGCCGAACTACCTGAACGACCTGCCGTCGCTGGCCGGCCTGCGCCTGCATTACCTGGACGAAGGTCCGCCCGACGCGCCGCTCACCTGGCTGTGCCTGCACGGCAACCCCGCCTGGAGCTACCTCTATCGCAAGATGATCCCGGTGTTCCTGGCCGCCGGCGGCCGCGTGGTGGCGCCGGACCTGGTCGGCTTCGGCAAGAGCGACAAGCCCAAGCGCGAGGCGCAGCACACGTTCGGCTGGCACCGGCAGGTGCTGCTCGAGTTCGTCGAGCGGCTCGACCTGCGCAAGGTGGTGCTGGTGGTCCAGGACTGGGGCGGGCTGCTGGGCCTGACCCTGCCGATGGCGGCGCCGGCGCGCTACCGGGGCCTGCTCGTGATGAACACCACGCTGGGTACCGGCGACGCGCCGCTCAGTCCCGGCTTCCTGGCCTGGCGCGAGATGTGCGCGAAGAACCCGAACTTCGACGTCGCGCGCCTGTTCGCCCGCGGCAACCCGCACATGACGGCGGCCGAATGCGCCGCGTACAACGCACCGTTCCCGGATGCGGGACACCGCGCGGCGCTGCGCGCTTTTCCGCCCATGGTGCCGGGCGAGCCGGGCGCCGACGGCGCCGAGGTGTCGCGTGCCGCGCGCGACTTCCTGGCGCGCCAATGGCAAGGCCAGTCGATGATGGCCGTCGGCGCGCAGGACCCGGTGCTGGGCGTGCCGGTGATGGAAGCACTGCGCGCGCAGATCCGCAATTGCCCGCCGCCGCTGGTGCTGCCGCAGGCCGGGCACTTCGTGCAGGAGCACGGCGAGGCGATCGCGCGCGAGGCAGTGGGATACTTCCGCCCGTGACGCAACGCATCTACATCTTTTCCCCCTCCAGCGCCGTTCGGAACAAGGCTGCAGTGCGCCGCGGCGTCGCGCGGCTGGAGGCCATGGGCCACGAAGTCGAACTCGACCCCGCCGTCTTCTCCACCCACATGCGCTTCGCCGGCGACGACGAGACGCGGCTGGCCGCCATCGAGCGCGCGGCCCGCAGCGGCGCCGACGTGGCCATCATCACGCGCGGCGGTTACGGTCTCACGCGCCTGCTGCCGAAGATTCCGTACAAGCTGGTGGCCAAGGCGATCGACAGCGGCACGCAGTTCGTCGGCCTGAGCGACTTCACCGCCTTCCAGAGCGCGGTGCTGGCCGAAACCGGCCGCGTCACCTGGGCCGGTCCCGCGGTCGGCGAGGACTTCGGCGTCGAGACCGAGGCGGACGACATCATGCAGGCCTGCTTCGAGGACCTGGTGACGGGGCAGGGCGAGGGCAGCGGCTGGCAACTGCCGAAGGCCGAAACGCTGGAAAAACCGCTGCAGGTGAAGGGCACGCTCTGGGGCGGCAACCTGGCGATCATCACCGCGCTCGTTGGCACGCCCTGGATGCCCAAGGTGAAGGGCGGCATCCTGTTCCTGGAGGACGTGTCCGAGCACCCCTACCGCGTCGAGCGCATGCTGACGCAGCTGCTCTATGCCGGCGTGCTGCAAAAGCAGAAGGCGATCGTGATGGGACACTTCACCAACTGGCTGCCGGTGCCGCACGACAAGGGCTTCAGGATGAAGACGGTGATCGACTGGCTGCGCGCCCAGGTGAAGGCGCCGGTGCTGACGGGATTGCCGTTCGGGCATGTGCCCACCAAGGTGTGCCTGCCGGTGGGCGCGAAGGTGACGCTGGCGGCCGAAGACCGCGATGCTTTCCTGTTGTGGGGGCACCGGCACTAGCCGGAGCCAGGCTCAGCCCATGAGCGGGCTGGGACGCGAATTCAGGCTGCCAGGCAGCAGCCCGTGAAACATCTCGGTGATGTGGGACACCTTCTCGCGGGCAGCCGCTTCGCCTTGCGTGCTGGCCAGGGCGGCCATCAGGTCGCCGCGCAGGTACCACAGCGCCTGCACGTCGTTGGCATAGCGGATGCGGCGGGTGACGTTGGGAAACTGCTTCATCCCGGCATCGCCCAGCAGCGTGAGCATGGCTTCGCGTATGTCTTCCGTTCCTGTTTCCAGGGAGGAATCGCTGGGCCCCGCGGGATTGCCGAGGAGGCCGTAAATGCTGCTTCGGATGCTGCCTTTGAACCAACGCATATTTGTGGCAATTGCCGGCAAGGACAAACTTTGGTACGACGCCTTGAAAATTATCCCCAAGCGGCCCGGAGCGCAACGGCGGATCAGTGAACTAGTTAACGGAAGAAACGATATTTGAAACAAGGGCTTGTCCGCGCATCGTCAGGTGGTTTCTCAGTTGACGTGCAACTGAATACATTTTAGTTACGCATGGATGAGCTGACGCCGGGGATCAAGCCATCCATGGGATGTGGCACAAGCGTAAGCTGTCGGCTCGGCGACCTGGAGTCGTTCCAAAGGAGGCCGACGATGCAAGTCAAGGCGTCTGACAGGATGTGGCTGGACACGCAGCGCAACGTGGGCCAGCAGGAACTGGCGCGGATGTGCGCCATGAGCGAAGCCGAAATCGACGAACTGGTGGACTACGGCGTGCTGGTGCCCATGGCCAACGAGCCTGGCCGGCTCTTCAATGCGGCCGTGGTCCCGTTGCTGCGGGAGGCCGTGCGGCTGCGCGCCGACTTCGACCTGGACCTGTTCACCGTGAGCCTGCTGCTGCGCTACCTGCAGCGCATCGTCCGACTGGAGCAGCAGCTGCGCGCGCTGCAGGCGCCGCAGGCGCAGTACTCGCATCACGTGCATCTCGAACGCGACGGCCCCGCGCCCTGGCGGGAGCCGCACGCCTAGGGGGTCAGCCGGCGGCGTAGCCGGGATTGGGCAGCGCGCCGACCAGCGTCGGCAGGCTCGCCTGGCGAGCCGTGACGCGGCCGCCCCTGGCCTTCAGCCATTGCTCCACCAGCTCCCAGACCGGCGGCGCGTTGGCGGCCCGGGCCTCCTCGCTGACCGGTGCCCAGCCGGCGACCTTGTACTTGCGGTCCGCCTCGATGGGCCGGCCACCGAGCCGCAGGTCGGTGATGCGCCGGCCCATTGCGGCGGACGGATCGATGGCGTAGCGCAGCCCGCCCACGCGCACCATGTCGCCGCCCTGCTGGTAATAGGGGTCGGGGTTGAACAGGTTGTCGGCCACGTCTTCCAGCACCGTCTTGAGGGTCTCGCCCGTCATCTCGGTCACCGTGCTGTACGAATAGGTGGTGGCCGTCATGTCCATCAGCCACTCGCGCGTGATGGCCTGGCCGGCCAGCAGCGAGGTGCCCCAGCGGAAGCCGGGCGAGAAGGCGATCTCCGCGCCTTGCACGTCGAGCAGGGCATCCAGCAGGAGCTGGTCGCCGGTGCCGTTGAAATTGCCGCGGCGGTACAGCGTGCCTTCGGTCACGGCCAGTACTTCGCCCAGCTTCGCCTCGTAGGGCGCGCGGACCTTCGTGATCAGGGCCTGCATCGCCGGGTCGGCCGGCAGCAGGTCGGCGAACACCGGCAGCAGCGTGTAGCGGAAGTCGGCCAGCTTGCCGCCCTGCACGTCCAGGTCCAGCACCGCCAGGAACTTGCCGTTGGAGCCGGCGTTGGTGACGATGGTGCGGCCCGACTTGTTGGCCACGATGCTGGCCACCGGCACGCCGTCGTGCGTGTGGCCGCCCAGGATGGCGTCGATGCCGGTCACGCGGCCGGCCAGCTTCAGGTCGACGTCCATGCCGTTGTGGCTCAGGAGCACGACCACTTGCGCGCCCTTGCCGCGGACCTCGTCCACCACTTTCTGCATCGCCTCGTCCTGGATGCCGAAGGTCCAGTCGGCGACGAAGTAGCGCGGGTGGGCGATCGGCGTGTAGGGGAAGGCCTGGCCGATGATCGCGACCCGCGTGCCATTCATCTCGCGCAGCGTGTAGGCCTCGAACACCGGGTCGCCGAAGTCGGCGGTCTTGACGTTCTGCGCCAGGAACTGGATCTGGCCGGCCAGCTGCTGGTCGACGATCTCCTTCACCCGCTCCATCCCCAGGGTGAACTCCCAGTGGCCGGTCATGATGTCGACGCCCAGCAGCCTGGACGCGTCCACCATGTCCTGGCCGCGCGTCCACAGCGCGGTGGCCGAGCCCTGCCAGGTGTCGCCGCCATCGAGCAGCAGGGCGCCCGGCCGGCTCGCCTTCAGCCGCCTCACCAGCGTGGCCAGGTGGGCGAAGCCGCCGATCTTGCCGTAGCGGCGCGCCGCGGCGTCGAAGTCGAGGCAGGTGAAGGCGTGCGCGGCCGGCGTGCCGGGCGGCACCTTGGCGGCGCGCAGCAGGTGTTCGCCGACCAGGTGCGGGAGCCGGCCCTTCATGGGGCCGATCCCCAGGTTCACGCTCGGTTCGCGGAAGTGCACCGGCAGCAGCTGCGCATGGCAGTCCGTCATGTGCAGCAGTGAGACGTTGCCGAAGCGCGGCAGCTCGTAGAGCGCCTCGCCCGCCGTTGCCGCGTCGGCCTCCGCCCAGCGCCCCAGGCCCATGCCGGCCACGGCGCCGGCGCCCAGGACCTGCAGGAAGTCCCGCTTCGACAGCGTCACTTGTTGACCGGCGAGGCGGGGTCCAGCAGCAGCGCCATCACGTCGCGGATCTGCGTTTCGGTGAGGTTGCCCATGTGGCCGGCGCGCGGCATGTTGGAACAGGCGTTGTAGGCCTTGGCGTTCCAGATCTTGCCCCAGGTGTACTCCACGACCGGCTTCGACGCCGCGCTGGCGGGGTCGCTGACGCCGCGGATCTTGCCGTAGTTGTAGAGGCTCGGGCCGATGGTGCCGAAGGAGATTTCCTCCCTGGTGATCTGGTGGCAGTTGTAGCAGTTGCCGCCGTTGGCCTGGCTGGCGGCGTCGGTCCAGGTCAGGCCGCGGCCGCTCTGCGCCACGGCCTCGCCCTGTTTCCAGTCGCCCAGGAACTTGCCGTCGCTGGGCCACTTGACCGTCTTGAGGTTGGCTTCCTCGATGCGCCTGGCGGTGGCGGCGTCCAGCGGCTTGCCGTTGACGTCGGCCTCGTTGCACAGCTTCAGGGTCTCGTCGATCGCGGTCAAGCGATCCAGCGTGGCGATGCCCTTGGTGTGGAAGCCGCTGCGGACCATGTCCTGCGCCATCTTGTCGAGGTCGGCGCCGCTCGGAGTGGTCGTGCAGCCAACCACGGCAATCGCGAAGACGGCGGCGGCGGCGGCGAAATGGATTTTCTTCATGCGTGGGCCTTCCGTTCAGCGCTTGAGAGCCGGCGCGACCGACCTGGAGCCGGCCGCATTGACGCCGAGATAGGTCGACAGCGCGGTCAGTGCCTCGGCGCCGAACTCGGGCTCGGGGAAGCGCTGCTGGCGGTAGCAGTCGTTCAGGCGCAGCTGCATGCTCCACATCTGGCCGTTGGAGACACGGTAGGCCGGCCAGGCCGCGAAGCCGACGCCGTCGCCCGGGTTCCTGGTCAGGTTCGGCAGGTCCTGCAGCCGGATCCGCTTGCCGTCCTCGCCGTGGCAGGAGGCGCAGGCAAAGTCGTGGGTGCCGCCGCGCATGAAGAACAGGCGCTTGCCCACCTCGTAATAGGTGCGCTCCATCGGGTGGCTTTGCGGCAGGTGGAAGGCCATGCCCTTCGACTCCGCGGCCACCCAGGTGGCGAGCGCCGTCACGTTGGCCATCTCGCCGCTGCCGAACGGCGTCCTGCCGATCTCCGCGGCATTGAAGCCCTGCAGCCGCTCCATGCAGCTGACCAGGCGTGTCTCCAGGTCCTGCACCTTGCCGGTGTCGGCGAACCAACGGGGGAGTTCGACGAAAGCGCCCTTCACCACGCCCGGCCCCTTGCCCAGGTCGCAGGCTTCCAGCGTGGCGTTCCTGGGGCCGCGCTGCTGCTTCCACAGCGCCTCGCCCTTGGCCTCGAACAGTTCGGCCGGGTTGCCGTCGGCCAGCATGGCGCGGTACTCGTCGATCGCCTGCGATGCGCTCTTCTGCGCCGCCGCGGTCAGCGAGAGGCTGCACAGCACCACGGCCGCCAGCAGGGAAGGGGTCCGCATCGTCATGTCTCCTCGTCGTTCTGTCGTGCCGCCGTCAGGCGACAGTGGCTTCGTCGGTGCGGGTGTCGCCGTGGTTGTCCTTCCAGCTGATGGCGATCCTGTCGCCGGCCTTGGCGCCCTTGACCGTGAACTGCAGGAAGGGGTTCTTGGCGACCGCCGGGCCCCATTCGGCCGTGAACACCGGCTTGCCGTTCAGCGTGGCGGTGACGTCGGTGATGTGCCAGGCGGGGATGGTCTTGCCGGCGGCGTGCTTGCGCTGGCCGGTTTCCATCTCGTGGCTCATGAGAACGCGGACGACCGCGCCGCTGCCCTGCACCTGCGCGCGGATGCGCATCGGATCTGACATGTGTGTGCTCCTGCTGTCCGTTGAATTTACCCGCCGCAGCCGCCGAGGGTGACCTTGATTTCCTTCTTGGCGTAGTACGCCTTGCCGTCGTTGGCGATCGCGACCGCGTAGACGTCGGACGACTGGCCCATCTTGGCGCGGGTCAGGAAGTTCGGTTCGATGTTGTCGTTCAGGCTGAACACGGCGACCAGTGTGTTCGGGTTCTTCTCCACCATCAGGGCCAGCAGCTTGATGCCCGCCAGGCTGGTGCCGGCGCCGATCGGCACCACGGCGCCGTTCTCGGCGATGTCCGGACCCGAGATCGTCACGTCCTTGCTCTCGGCCAGGCTGCCGCTGCCGCCCAGCGCCTTCAGCGCTTCCTGCACCGACTTCGCTTCGAACGCGTTCTTGTTGAAGGCGTAGGCCGGCGCGGTGAACACTGCGCCCGAGCCCAGGACTCCGGCGGCTGCCAGGCCCTGCTTGAGCGCATCACGGCGTGTCTGCATGGAATATCTCCTTGGTACGAATGCTGGGCACGATCTTACCGGCGACCGCATCGGGCCGCCCGGCATCGCACCGGGCCCGAATCAGCGCCGGGCCCGCGTGGGCCGCTCGTGGTCGGCCTGGCAGGCGGTGCAGAACGGCGTGGCCGGCAGGGCCAGCAGCCGCCGCTGGTCGATCGGTTCGCCGCAGTCCTGGCACAGGCCGTAGCCGCCTTCGTCCAGCCGGCGCAGCGCCGCGCTCACCTGGGCCAGTTCGGTGGCCGCATGGGAGAGGGCGACGTCGTCGATGGCCGCGCGGGTTTCATCCGCGGCGACGTCCTTGAAATCCTGCACGTCGGTCGAATGCTCGTTGGCCCGGGCCTCGGCGGCATCGTGGAGCAGGGCGCGCAACTCCTGCTGCCGCAGGGTCAGGCGGGTGCGCTGGCGCGCGAGTGGTCCAGGGAAGTCGTCGCCGGTAGACATGGTGGTGCGCTGGCAGGACAGTGAAGGGCGGAGGCCGGGCGGCCATGTTCCGGCGCTTGGCGGCAGGGCGCAAGTGGAGGGATGCCTACGTCCCTGATCCGGACGCAGTTACTGACCGGGGGAAGGCGACCAGAGGGACCGTGGCTCCGCGCTGCAGCCGGGCCGCCCGCGCCCGCAGCTGGCCGCAGCCGGCCTCCACGTCCTGGCCGGCCGACTGCCGCAGCTTCGTCAGCACCCCGCGCCGGTGCAGCGTCCGGGCGATCTCGGCAGCCCGCTCCCAGGTGGGCCGCCGGAAGTCCAGCCCGTAGCCCGCATTGAACGGGATCATGTTCAGCACGCCGTACGTGCCGGCCAGCAGGCGGGCGATGCCTTCGATCTCGTCGTCGCCGTCGTTGATGCCTTCCAGCAGCGTCCACTGGTACTGGACCGGGTAGCCGCTGCCGCGGGCATAGCGCTCGCCGGCCGCCACCAGTTCCTCCGGCGTCATGCGCGGGGCGCGCGGCAACAGTTGCAGCCGCAGATCGGGCTTGGTGGTGTGCAGCGAGAGCGCCAGTGCCGGCTGCACCCGGCCTTGCGGCAGGCGTTCGAAGACGCGCGGGTCGCCCACCGTGGAAAACACCAGGTTCTTGTGGCCGATGTTGCCGGCGGTGCCCAGCAGTTCGATCGCCTCCATCACGTTGTCCAGGTTGTGCGCCGGCTCGCCCATGCCCATGAAGACGACCTTCTTCACGGTGCGGCGGGCCCGCGCCAGCGCCACCTGGGCGACCATCTCGGCGCTTCCCAGCTGCCGCACCAGGCCGTCGCGGCCGGTCATGCAGAAGACGCAGCCTACAGCGCAGCCGACCTGCGAGGAGATGCACAGGCCGTCGCGCGGCAGCAGCACGCTTTCCACGGTCTGGCCATCGGCCAGTTCGACCAGCAGCCGTTCGGAGCCGTCGGCGCCGGGGTGCGCCGATTGCAGGCGCGCCAGGCCCTGGAGTTCGGCTTCGATCCCAGGCAGCGCCGCCAGCAAGGAGGCAGGCAGGAAATCCGCCGGCCGGCGCTTGCCGCTGTCTTGCGGCAAGGCCTGGGCCCACAGGCGCAGCACGCGCTGTTCGTGGGTCGGGCCGGCGCCGGCGGCGCGCAGGCGCTGCCTCAGTTCTTCGATCCGCATCTTTCCATCTTGCAAGTGGTACCCTGATTGTGGCGGAGCCGGCGGGACACCCGGATCGTCCTCCATTCGGGGGAACCCAGGCGCGACGCGATCCAGTACCTTCCGGCGACAGGCCACAGCGGCGAGGAGGGCTCCATGCCAATTGTCTTCGTACACGGGGTCAACAACCGGGCCGGCGACGAATATCGGGACAACGAGGTCGGCCGCAATGAATTCCTGCGCGAGATCGTCGCGCCGGCGCTCGGCCTGACGCCCGCCACGCTGGCCATCGAAAACCCCTACTGGGGCGGCGACGCCGCCCAATTTCCCTGGGGCATGGCCGCCCTGCCGGATGCGGAAGAGAGTTACGAGAAGTTCGGCGCCGGCGGCGACGTCGAGGCCTTCGGGCGCACCATCGAACTGGTCGCCAAGGCGCCGCCGCTGCCGGGCGGCCTGGTTGCGCGGGCCAGGGCCGACCTGGCCGATGCCGTGGACTTGCTCTATGGCGCGACCCTGGCCGGGACCACCACGAAGGACGAAGCCAACGCCGTCGCACTTTCCTACCTGCGCGCGGTCGCCTACGTGGCCGGCCACCCGGACCTGTCCTGGCTGGACCAGGCGACCGACACCAACTTTGCCGACCTGCTCGACTACCACGTCCGGCAGGAAGCAGGCCAGGAAGCCCTGGGCGGCGTCGGCGGCGTGCTCGACCAGCTCAAGGAAGGCCTGTCGCGGCTGGTGCACGCCATTCCCGATGCCGGCACCGAACTGCTGAACCGCATGGCCCGCAAGAAGCTGAATGCAACGGTCACGCGCTTCACCGGCGATGCGTTCGTCTACCTCACGCGCCGCGGCGCGCCGGGCCAGGAGGGCGCAATCGTAAAGAAGGTGGTCGCCAGCCTGGAGAAGGCCGATGCGGCGCGGACCGCGCAGGACAGCAAGCTGGTCGTCATCGCCCACAGCTTCGGCGGCGAGATCGTGTACGACATCCTGACGCGCTTCCGCCCCGGGCTGCAGGTCGACTGCCTGGTGACGGTGGGCTCGCAGGTCGGCCTGTTCGAGGAACTGAAGCTGTACCTGGCCAGCGACGCCAACATCCCGGCGCACTACCCGGACGGGCGCGTGCCCAGGCCGGCAAACCTCAAGCGCTGGCTGAACGTGTTCGACCTGAACGACGTGCTGAGTTACCGCGTCACGCCGATCTTCGACGGCGCCGAGGACTTCGCCTACGACACGGGCTACAGCACCCTGCAGGCGCATGGCGGCTACTTCCTGCGGCCCAGCTTCTACGTGCGGCTGGCCGCGCGCCTGCAGGCATGAAGCGCGAGGGCATGGCATGACCACGGTTTACGAGCGGCAGCCGCCCGGGGGGCCCGGGGTCCACGTGCTGGCGATCGGCGTGGGCAAGTATCCCCACCTGATCGGCGGCGGCAAGAAGTTGACCGACAACCCGATCGGCCTGGGCCAGCTGTCGTCTCCGCCGCTTTCGGTGAAGGCGGTGGTGGACTGGTTCCTGGGGTCGCTGGGCCAGGCGCCGGCTGCCTTCTCCAACCCGGTGACGCCGCTGGGCTCGGTCGAGGCCCTGGCCTCGGCCGACGCCCCGCTGGAGGTGGCGGCCCCCGCCGGGCCGGTGCAACTGGAGCCGGCGACCCGGGACAACGTGCAGGCGGCCTTCGAAACCTGGCTGGCCCGAGTGGTGGCCGACACCGGCAATATCGGCGTCTTCTATTTCTGCGGGCATGGCGTGATGGTCGCGGACCACTACCTGCTGCTGGAGGACTTCGGCAAGAGCAGCGTCCTGCCCTGGGAGAAGGCGTTCGACATGTCCAACACCATGCGGGCGGTCGAGCGCGATGCCCGAGGCGCGCTGTTCTTCTTCGTCGATGCCTGCCGCGAAGTCTCCAAGGACATCGCACTGACGCTGGGCGCCAATCCGCTGGCGCTCAAGGGCGTCGACCTCAAGAAGCCGGTGCTGCGCTCCTCGTCCTCGGTGATCGAGGCGACCGGGGAGGGCAAGCTCGCGTTCGCCGTCGAGGGCAAGGTGTCGCGCTTCACCGAGGCGCTGCTGACGGCCATGTCGGGCTATTGCGGCGTCAAGGGGCCGGGCAGCGCAACCTGGGACGTGGACGGCGAAATCATCGCGGGCGCGGTGCGCAAGCTGCTGGAAAAGGGCAACAAGACCGCCAAGCGGCGGCAGGTGAGCGACCAGACGATCAGCGGCGACTCGGTCCCGTTGCTGCGGCTGCCGACGCCGCCGCTGGTCAAGGTGGAGCTCGACCTCACTCCCGAGCAGATGCGCGTGCTGTCCATGATGTACCTGCTGTCGGCCAAGGGCGTGCGCAAGGACCACCCGGGCGCCAAGGGCGCTTTCGTCGTCGAAGTGCCCCGGGGCATGTATTCGGTGGGCGCGACCGCGCTGGCGAACCAGTTCGGCGAGCTGCTGTACGAGGACCAGGACCTGATCCCGCCCTGGTTTGCCTTCACCATGCAGGCGCCGCAGCCATGAAAGCGCTCACGGTCTTCCTGAACTATTCGTCGACGGAGGCGTCGCCGGCCAGCGGGCGGCAGACACCGCTGGCGTTGCCGCTGCGGGTGCTGGATGCGGATGGCAGCCTGATCGCCGAGGGCGCTGCCAGCACGACCCTCCCCGCCAAGTTCGACATTTCGGCCATCGACGGGCCGGCGTTCGTGCGCCTGACATGGCCGTCCGGCAAGACGCAGACCCAGCGTGTCGACGTGGAGGAGGGTGGCGCGGGGTCGGTCTCCTTCGACGACGCCCGCATCAGCCGCAACGAGTGGTCCGCCTGGGCAGTGCCCCGGCTTGGCGAAGAGAGTTCGCTGGCGACGCCGGAGCTGCCTTCCGGCGTCAGCATCGACAAGTTCGACCGCGTCTGGCTGCGGATGTGGACCTACGAGGCCGGCAGCTGGACCCCGAGTCGGGTCGAGGCCGGCCAGGCCTACCGCAATGACGCCGCGCGCCAGCTCGATTTCGAGCTGGACACCAGATGCCGCCTGTTGCAGCTGGGTGGGGCCAACGTGCCCTGGCGGTTCGTGGCGCTGCCCGGCGGCGGCTCCTGCCGCGTGCTGCTGACCCCCAACGAATCCACCGACCCGCGGGCCGAGCCGCTGAAGGTCATCGTGACCAGCTTCCGCCGGGATGCCGAGGCGCTGCTCGAATTCCTGGCGCGCGACTCGCTGCGGGCCGCCACGGCGGTCGCCTCATACCAGCCGCTGGCGAAGCAGCTGATGGAGAACAAGAATGAAGATCCCGTGTCGGCCGTCGCGGGCGCCTATTTCCTTTTGCGCACGGACCGGTGGCGCACCATTCCGCGCGACTGGTTCGACAACCTGGTCCAGCGCTTCCCCTGGCTTTCCGACCCGCCCGTGATCCGCTGCATGCTGATGATTCGTCACGGCTTCAGTGCGGACTCGGACGCTGCCCAGGCTCTGGCGCTTTTGCGAACTTGCCTGGACCGCGGCGTGCCGATGTTCTCCGAGGGGCTGCTGCTGCTGCAGGAGGCCGCCTCCGTGCTGCGCAGCGCCAGCGGTTCGGGCCGGGAGGGAGTGTTCGAGCAGGTCGAGCGCCTGACGGCGTCGCAGGCCTGGGCGGGCGCGGCCTTGAGCTTCTATGGCGAGACGCCGGACCAGCCATCCCCCGAGCGCATCGTCGGTTTGCCCGGCCGGGCCCGGCCGCATGCGCGCAAGGCTTCGTCACCGCAGGCATTGCTGGGGCCGCAGCTGAAGGCGGCGGCGAGGGCGGATGCGGAAGCGGGATTCAGCTTCCTGCGGGATCTGACATGAAGCTTGCCGCGCCGATTGGCGCGTCAGTCCACCCTGACGGTACGCAGCCGTAGCGCGTTTGCGATGACGCTGACCGATGACAGCGCCATGGCGGCCGCCGCCACCACGGGCGACAGCAACAGCCCAAAGAACGGGTACAGGACACCCGCTGCAAGCGGGATGCCGGCCACGTTGTAGGCAAAGCTCAGGAACAGGTTCTGTCGGATGTTCTTCATGGTCGCATGCGAGAGCTTGCGGGCACGAACGATGCCCATGAGGTCGCCTTTGAGCAGGGTGATGCCAGCGCTCTCCATCGCCACGTCGGTGCCGGTGCCCATCGCGACGCCGACGTCGGCAGCGGCCAGGGCGGGCGCATCGTTCACGCCGTCGCCTGCCATGGCGACCACTCGGCCCTCGCCGCGGAGCCGCTGAACGATGTTGGCCTTGTCCTCAGGAAAGACCTCCGCGATGACTTCGTCGATACCCAGCTCCTTGCCGACCGCCTCGGCGGTCGTCCTGCTGTCACCGGTGAGCATGACAAGGCGCACTCCAGCGTCGCGCAGGGCTTTGAGAGCCGCCGGCGTGCTCTGCTTGATGGGGTCTGCAATCGCCACGAAGCCGGCAAGCGCTCCGTCGAGAGCGACGAAGATGACGGTGGCCGACTTCACACGCTGCTGTTCGGCAGCGGCGTCCAGCGGCCCGACGTCGATGCCCTGCTCGGCCAGGAACTTGGCGGCACCGCTCAACACGGCGACTCCAGCCACCTTGCCGAGGACGCCCTTGCCCACGGGAGAGTCGAAGTCCGTCACATCTGCAAGCTGCAGCTTGCGCTCCTGGGCCGCGGCGACGACCGCCATCGCCAAGGGGTGCTCGCTGGCGCGTTCGACGCTCGCGAGCTTCGCCAGCACGTCTTCGGCATGGAATCCGGCAGCCGCCTCGATGTGGACCACCTTCGGCCGCCCCTCGGTCAGCGTGCCGGTCTTGTCGACGACCACGGTGTCCACCTTCTCCATCCGCTCGAGTGCCTCGGCGTCTCGAATCAGGACGCCGTGCTGGGCGCCGCGCCCGACACCGACCATGATGGACATCGGGGTGGCCAGGCCCAGCGCACAGGGGCAGGCGATGATGAGGACCGCCACAGCTGCGACCAGCGCGTAGGAGAACGCCGGACTGGGGCCCCAGAGCATCCACGCAGCGAACGCCAGGACGGCGACCAGCAGGACAAGCGGCACGAACCACGCCGCCACCTGGTCGGCCATCCGCTGAATGGGCGCGCGACTGCGCTGGGCGGCCGCCACCATGTGGACGATTTGCGAGAGCAGGGTGTCCGCACCGACCTTCTCCGCGCGCATGACGAAGCCGCCGGACTGGTTGATGGTGCCCGCCGTGACCTTCGAGCCCGGGGCTTTGGACACCGGCATCGGCTCGCCCGTCACCATCGACTCGTCCACCGTGCCCTTGCCCTCGACCAGCTCACCGTCCACAGGCACCTTCTCGCCCGGGCGCACGCGCAGCAGCTCGCCCGTCTGGATCGCGTCAATCTGCACGGTCTCGTCGGAGCCATCCGGCCGCACGCGCGTTGCCGTCTTCGGTGCCAGCTCCAGGAGTGCCTTGATGGCGCCGGACGTCTTCTCCCGCGCGCGCAGCTCCAGGACCTGGCCAAGCAGGACCAGAACCGTGATGACCGCCGCCGCCTCGAAGTAGACGGGTACCGCGCCGCCGTGCCTTCGCAGCTCCGGAGGGAACAGGCCAGGCGCCAGCGTTCCAACAATGCTGTACAGCCACGCCGCGCCCGTGCCGAGAGCAATGAGCGTGAACATGTTCAAGCTGCGGTTCTTCACCGAAGCCCAGCCGCGGGTGAAGAACGGCCAACCCGCCCAAAGAACGACCGGACTTCCGAAAAACAGCTGAATCCAGTTCGAGGTCTGGGGCCCGACCAGGTGGCCGATGTCGAACAGGTGTCCGCCCATCTCCAGGAAAAAGACTGGCGCCGTCAGCGCCAGGCCGGTCCAGAAGCGGCGGCTCATGTCCCGCAGTTCAGGGTTCTCGCCAGTGCCGCCAGTCGCAATCACGGGCTCGAGGGCCATGCCGCAGATGGGGCAGTTTCCCGGCCCCATCTGGCGTATCTGGGGATGCATAGGGCACGTGTACTCGACGTCCTTGCCGTCCTTCTGATCTGCCCCTTGGCCGGCATCAGCCGACGGCTGGTGGTGCTGGTGCCCGGCACCGTGCTCTCCAAGGGACGATTTTTCCCGCTGCATGGACTGCTCCTGTTCTTGTCAGTGTGGGGCAGACAGCCCCCGCGTCAGCACGCACCTGCCTACAGCCCATTTGTGATTTGACATAATACACATCGTATTAAATAGGATATCCAGCTCTTCAAGGGCAAATCCTGTCCCATCTCACTCCCACGAAACCGGTGCCAGGTGTTAGCTTTCCAACCCACCACCGCACCGATCGCCAGCACAGGAAGTAACGATGAAAGCTCGCCATCCGATCCGTCGCGCGCAACAGGAACTGCGCCGCCGCACGCAGTGGCGCGGCCGGCTGGCCAAGGGAGTGCGTCACCGCTGGAAGCACCTTCGCCAGCGTGGCAGCCAGTGGCGCAACCGCTTGACCTGCGGCATGCGCTACCGCTGGAAGCGCCTGCGCAACCGGGGCAAGAGCTGGCGCATTCACTTTGCCAACACCATCCGCCGCCGGTTGAAGATCCTCCGCGGGCTGAGGATCTTCCGCAGGCTGAAGAGCTTCCACGGGCTAGAGATCTTTCATGGCCTCAAGATCTTTCGCGGGCCGCACCAGGAGGTGCAACGCACTCGACCGCGTCCCAAGGGCGAGTGCCAGTGCGCCTTCTGCCGCGGCGAAACCGCCTAGCCGGGCCACTCCGAGCTGTGAGCTCTGGTTACGCCGAGCCCCCAAGAACTGCAAACACCTGTAAAAAGCTGAGCATGCTGCCGCGATCCGGCGGCTTGAGCTTGGGAGATTCCATCATGTCGTTCAAAAACACCCGCCTGTTCCTTCTTGCCGCCGCCGCCGCCCTGGTCGCCGGCTGCGCTTCGACGCCCGCCGGCCCGCCAGGCAAGCACCTGGTCTACCGGGATTCGGCTGGCAACGCGATCCGTCAGTTCGACTATCCGGACGACGCCTTCTGCCGCCGGGTGGAATCCGCTGCCGGCCGCGCCGCCCGCTGCCAGGCCGAAGGAGCCAGTGGCCTGGGTGCCCACGCCACGCTGCGCTACAACCCGCCGGGCGTGCTGGTCCAGGGCCACTATGCCGACATGGCGCGCTGCCGCGCCGACACCGGCACCATGTCCTCCGGCGTTGAACTGGTGCAGGGCTGCGCCGCCAAATAGGCGCCGGACCTTACTTCAAGTGTCCGGGGCAAGTGGTTGTCACCACTTGCCTTTTGTGCGTGAACGCCGGATGGTGTCGGCGATCAGCTCGGCCGCGTCGCGGCGGTTCGCCCGCAACGCGAAATCCGCTGCCGACAGGCCCAGCTCGTTGCGCAGGTTCGGGTCGGCCCCCGCCTCCAGCAGCAATTTCACCGCCGCCGTCGTTCCGTACTGGGCGGCCATCATCAGCGGCGTCGTCCGGTTCGGCGACTCGGCGTCGATGTACGCGTTTTCGTCCAGCAGCAGCTGCATCAGCTCCAGGTGGCCGCCGGTGGCTGCGTAGTGGAGCGGCGCCCAGCCGGTCTTGTTGACGTCGGCGTCGCGTGCGATCAGCTTGCGCGCCAGTTCGGTGTGGCCCCTGAGGGCGGCCATCATCAGCGGGCTTTCGTCCTTGGGGCTGCGCCATTCGACCTTGGTCTTTGGCCAGGCCACCAGCACGTCGGCGGCCTTCAGCGCGCCGTCCTTCACCGCGATGAACAGGCCGTGGTTGCCCGCCGGGTCCACCGTATTGGGGTCGAAACCGCGCTCGAGCAGTTGCTGGATGGTGCGCGGATCGTCCTGCCTGATGGCACTGAAGTAGTCGTCATAGGAGCCCGCGTGCGCACTGGAAAAAGCAACGGCGATAACGAGATAGGCGATGAATTTGAAGTTAATTCTCATGCCAGGACGCCGGCGAACAGGCGCTCGAAATTGGCCGTGGTGAGGGCGGCGATCTCTTCCACCGGCAGTCCGCGCAGTTCAGCCAGTTGGGCCGCGACGTAGGGAACGTAGGACGGGTTGTTGACCTTGCCACGGTACGGCACCGGCGCGAGGTAGGGGCTGTCGGTCTCGATCAGCAGCCGGTCCAGCGGCACGAACTTCGCCACGGCGCGCAGGTCCGCCGCGCTCTTGAAGGTGAGGATGCCGGAAAACGAGATCATGAACCCCAGGTCCAGGGCCGCCCGCGCCACTTCAGCGGTCTCGGTGAAGCAATGGAACACGCCGCCCGCGCTGCCGGGAGACCCGTCTTCGCCCTCTTCCCGCAGGATCGACACCGTGTCGGCCGACGAGGCCCGGGTATGGATGATCAAGGGCTTGCCGCACTGGCGAGCGGCGCGGATGTGCGTGCGAAAGCGATCCCGCTGCCACTCCATGTCGGCGACGCTGCGGCCGCCCTTGCGTTCTTCCATCTGGTAGTAGTCCAGGCCGGTCTCGCCGATCGCCACCACCCGCGGACGGGCCGCGAGTTCGAGCAGCTTGGCCACGCTGGGCTCGGTGATGCCTTCGTTGTCCGGGTGGACGCCGGCCGAGGCCCAGAAGTTGTCGTAGCCCATGGCCAGCGCGTGGACGTCCTCGAACTCCTCCAGCGTGGTGCAGATGCACAGGGCCCGGTCGACCTTGGCTGCCGCCATGGCCTGGCGGATCTGGGGCAATTGGGCGAGGAGCTCGGGGAAGCTGAGGTGGCAGTGGGAATCGACGAACATGGGAAAGAAGCGTGAGCAGGCGATTTTAGGAGGCAGGGACCCGGCCAGCCGGGGTTCGCTGCGCTCACCTCCGTCCGCCAGTGGCGGCCGCCGGCCTGCGACGTCAGATGGTCTGGGTGGGCCGCTCGGACGCGAGGTGGCCGCCGAGGAGTTCCTCGATCTTCACCTTGAGCAGCTTCGACTTGTCGTCGGCCGGGAAGCGCACGCCGACGCCCTGCGTCCGGTTGGCCGCGGCCCGGGCCGGCGTGACCCAGGCGACCTTGCCGGCCACCGGGTAGCGCTGCGGGTCGTCCGGCAGCGAAAGCAGCACGTAGACGTCGTCGCCCAGCTTGTAATCCCGGGTCGTGGGAATGAACACGCCGCCGTCGGAAAACAGCGGAATGTACGCGGCATACAGCGCGGCCTTCTCCTTGATGGCCAGCTGGATGACGCTTGGGCGGGGGGCGTTGGGTGCGGGTGTGCTCATCGGGACTGCGGCTGCCAGTTTAGGGCCGACCGGGCCCGGGTCACAAGGTCTTCCAGCATCAGACCGGCATTAAATGGGTGTTCGACCGTGCGGGATGTCGCGGCCAGGTCACGCCACCAGCTGCTCAGGGCCTTCGGATCGGCCGGCGGCGGCAGGTCGGCGGCCGCGAAAAAACGCGGTTCGGCGCCGGAGTGCACCGCCAGCAAGTCGTGGCACAACTTCTGCAGCGATTCGACCACGCGGGCCGGGCTCCAGTCGGCCAGTGCGGAACCATCGCCCTTGGCCAGGGCCTTGGGCCAGCGGGCCCAGGCCTGGGCGTCCAGTCCGGCCTGGTGCAGCCGCAGGGCGTCCTCCGGCCGGCCACCGGCCGCACGCAGCAGGCCCGGGGCGGCAGTGGCCGCCACGCCCTGCTCCTGCAGCCAGGCCTCGGCCTCGGCGCTCGTCGGCCAGGTGAGGGTGTGGCCCTGGCAGCGGCTGCGGATGGTTGGCAGCAGCTGGTGGGCGGCCTCGGTCGCCAGCACGAAACGGACGTCGCCGGGCGGTTCCTCCAGCGTCTTCAGCAGCGCGTTGGCCGTGATCTGGTTCATGCGCTCGGCCGGATAGACCAGCATCACCTTGCCGCGGCCGCGGCCGCTGGTGCGCTGGGCGAACTCCAGGGCGTCGCGCATGGCGTCGACCCGGATTTCCTTGCTCGGCTTGCGCTTCTTGTCGTCGATGTCCGCCTGGGCCTTCTCGGACAGGGGCCATCCCAGTTCCAGCATCACCGTCTCGGGCATCAGCACGGCCAGGTCGGTATGCGAGCGCACCTCCAGCTGGTGGCAGCTGTCGCACTGGCCGCAAGCGCCGTCCGGGGTCGGGCGGTCGCACAGCCAGGCCTGGGCCAGGCCCAGGCCCAGCGCGTACTGGCCCAGGCCAGAGGGCCCGTGCAGCAGCCAGGCGTGGCCGCGCTGGGCAAGCAACTGGCGCAGCTGCGCCTGGATCCAGGGCGCCGCCATCAAAGGAATCCCCTGGCGCGGACGCCGGCTTCGACATCGCGCCAGACCTGCTCGCGCGGCCGGTCCGCCGCCACGCGCAGGAAGCGGCGCGGGTCGGCCTTCATGCGCGCCGCATAAGCGTCCGCCACCTGGGCAAAGAAAGCCTGCGGTTGCGATTCGAACTTGTCCGGCACCCGGGCGCCGGCCAGGCGCTGCGCCGCCACTGCGGGAGCCAGGTCGAACCAGACGGTCAGATCCGGCTGCCGCAGGCCGGGTACCGGCACCGCCGGCACGGTCTGGACCCAGCGCTCCAGCTGCGCCAGCACCGCCAGGTCGAAGCCGCGGCCGCCGCCCTGGTAGGCGAAGGTGGCGTCCGTGAAGCGGTCGCACAGCACCACCTCGCCGCGCGCCAGCGCCGGCTCGATCACTTGCAGCAGGTGGTCGCGGCGGGCGGCGAACATCAGCAGCGCCTCGGTCAAGGCGTCCATGGCGTCGTTCAGCGCCAGCGTCCGCAACTTCTCGGCCAGCGGCGTGCCGCCGGGCTCGCGGGTGAGCGTGACCGCGCGGCCGGCGGCGCGAAAAGCCGCCGCCAGCGCCTCGATGTGGGTCGACTTGCCGGCGCCGTCGATGCCCTCGAAGGTGAGGAACAGTCCTTTCATTGGCCGCGCTGGTACTTGTTGACGGCCTTGTTGTGGTCGCCCAGGTTCTCGCTGAACTGGCTGGTGCCGTCGCCCTTGGCCACGAAGTACAGGAACTTGCCTTGCGCCGGCTGCACCGCCGCCAGCAGCGAGGCCTTGCCCGGCATGGCGATCGGCGTCGGCGGCAGGCCGGGCCGGGTGTAGGTGTTCCAGGGCGTGTCGGCCTGCAGGTCCACCTTGCGCAGGTTGCCATTGAAGGCTTCGCCCATGCCATAGATCACGGTGGGGTCGGTCTGCAGCGGCATGCCGACGCGCAGCCGGTTCTGGAAGACGTTGGAGATCAGGGTGCGGTCGGCCGCCCGGCCGGTTTCCTTTTCCACGATGCTGGCCAGGACCAGCGCTTCTTCCGGCGTCTTCAGCACCACCTGCGGCGAGCGCTGGGCCCAGGCTGCCGCCAGCCGTTTGTCCATGGCGCGCAGGGCGCGTTTCAGCACCCTGACGTCGCTGGAGCCCTTGGAATAGGTATAGGTATCGGGGAAGAAGCGCCCTTCGGGGTGCACGCCGGGGCGGCCCAGCATCTTCATCAGGTCGTCTTCCGACAGCGCCTGGGTGTCCGGCCGCAGCTGGTCGCTCTTGGCCAGCGCCGCCCGCACCTGGCGGATGTTCCAGCCTTCGACCAGCGTCACCGCGCGCAGCGACTCTTCGCCGCGGGCCAGCTTGTCCAGCAGGCGCAGCGGCGTGATGCCTCTTTCCAGCTCGTAGCTGCCGGCCTTGATCTGCCGGTCCTGCCCCGACAGCCGGAACCAGGCGTAAAGCAGGTTGGGATCGACGTCGACGCCGGCATCGCGCACCGCCAGCGCCACCGAGCGCGGCAGGGTGCCCGGCTCGATCGACAGGTCCAGCGGGCTCTGCGTCAGCCGCATCGGCTCGTGCAGCCACCACCAGCCGGCGCCGCCCACGGCCAGGGCGGCCAGCACGACAAGCAGGAACAAATTTCTGAGAAACCGCACTCGCCGCCCGCCCTTGTCGAATCGATGTTTTGTGTCGGCCATGATAATTCAGCCATGAGTCTCCACCTGAACGGCGTCGCCCCCCTCCCCCACCTCGGCGTGATACGCGCCCAAGGAGAGGATGCTGCCAGCTTCCTGCAGGGCCAGCTGACGCAGGACTTTGCCCTGCTCGGCACCCAGGAAGCCCGGCTGGCCGCCTTCTGCACGGCCAAGGGCCGGATGCTGGCCAGCTTCATCGGCTTCAAGCGCGGGGCCGACGAGATCCTGCTGGTTTGCAGCCGCGACGTGTTGCCGGCCACGCTCAAGCGCCTGTCCATGTTCGTGCTGCGGGCCAAGGCGAAGCTGAGCGACGCCAGCGCGGAGTTCGCGCTGTATGGCGTTGCAGGCGAAACGCTGAAAGCCCTGGCGCCCGGCCCGCGCGCGCCCTGGGCCTTGGCCCAGGCCGCCGGCACCGCCCAGATGGTTCAGCTCTATCCCGCCGACGGCGAGCCGCGCGCGCTGTGGGTCGGGCCCGCCGGTGAAGCACCGGCCGGCCCTGCCCTGGCCCCGGCACTGTGGCAATGGGGCGAGGTCCGCAGCGGCATCGCCACCGTGACCACGCCCATCGTCGAGGCCTTCGTGCCGCAGATGCTCAACTACGAGTCGGTGGGCGGCGTCAACTTCAAGAAGGGCTGCTACCCGGGCCAGGAGGTGGTGGCACGCAGCCAGTTCCGCGGCACCCTGAAGCGCCGGGCCTTCATCGCCCATGCCGACGCCGAACTCACGGCGGGCCAGGAAGTGTTCCAGGCGGCCGACCCCGAGCAGCCGGCCGGCGTGGTGGCCGAAGCGGCGCCGGCGCCCAGCGGCGGCTGGGACGCGATCGTTTCGCTGCAGCTGGCTGCGGTCGAAGCGGGCGATTTGCACGCGGGCCGCGCCGACGGCACGCCCCTGCAGCTGCTGCCCCTGCCCTACTTGCTCCTGGCCGACGTCTGAGGCCCGGCGGGCGCTGCCGCGCCGGCCAGCTGGTCACGCAGCGCCGGCGGGATCTGCTGCAGCATCTCGCGCCGCTCGTCCTCGGCCGCCAGGCCCAGTGCCTCGCGCAAGGCGGCCAGCGCCGCCGCCGGCTTGCCCATTTCGGTGGCGTAAAGCATGCCCAGCTGGAACAGGCCGCGCGCGCGGTTCTCCGGCCAGTCCGCCATCCGGACCTGCAGCGCTTTCTCCGCCAGCGGAAAATCGCGGGCCCGCATGGCGAGCACGAACAGGGCATTGACCAGGTCGTAGTCGTACAGGCCGGCGGCCAGCGCCTCCTTGGCCAGCGCATAGGCCTTGGCCTCCTGGCCGGAGCGCGCCAGCATGATCACTTCCAGCGAACGCACCGCCGGCGCCCGCGGCTGGATCTTCTTGGCGGTTTCCAGTTCGGCCAGGGCCTTGTCCATCTCGCCCAGCGTGGCATGGCCGCGCGCCGCGTTGCTGATGATGGCCACCACGTACGGGCGCGAGCTCAGCACGCTTTCCCAGATCCAGGTCGCGTCGCGCCAGTCGCCCCAGCGCGCCAGCTCGTCGGCCACCATGGGCGTAATCTTGCGGTAGTGCCGGTTGATCGCGACGCCCTCGCGCACCAGCTGCAGGATCTCGCGCCGCGTGGGTTCCATCTCCGGACTGTTCGGGCGGCCGGAGGCGGTGAGCGTCAGGGCCAGCTTGGCGGCCTGCACCAGCTTGCGCTCGGCCTCGGCGGCCTGCTGCGAAATGTAGAGAGCAAGCGTCAGGCAGGCCACCGTGGCCGCCACGCAGGCGTTGGCCAGCAGCGGGCTCCAGCGCAGCGGCAAGGCGGCCAGCCGCCCCCGCCAGCCCAGGCGCGCATCGGAGGCGGCCAGCCCGCCCAGGCACAAGGCGAACAGCGCACCGGTGGCCGCCATGCGCCAGGGGAAGCCGATGTTGCTCACCACCAGCAGGGCCAGCAGGCTGGCCAGCATCACCCCGCGCCAGGGCTGGTCCGCCCGGGCTTCTTCGCCTTCGGCCTTCCAGCTGCGCCAGGCGGCAACGGCCAGGTAGGCCAGCAGCCCCAGCAGGAACACCCAGCCCACCAGGCCGTATTCCGACACCATCTGCAGGAACTCGTTGTGGACGTAGTAGTCCGTTTCCAGCTGCGAGCCTTCGGCCTGGTACAGCGGAATCTCGCTCTCCCAGGCCCCGGCGCCCAGGCCGGTGACCGGCCTGGCCTTGATGGCGTTCAGCGTGGCGCGCCACATCACCATGCGCACGCCCAGCGAATAGTCGTTGGGCCCGATCGACTGGGTGCGGTTGACGCCGCGCTGCAGCGCGTTGACGCCGCGTTCCTCTTCGAGGATCTTGGGGTTGACGCTGGGCATGATGCCCAGCAGCACCACCGTGCCCAGCATCACGGCCACCGCGCCCAGCCGCAGCCGCCGGCTCCATTGCGGCCAGGCCAGCTGGCCGCCGCAGCGCCAGGCGATCAGCGGGAACGCCAGAAAGAGCAGCAGCCACATCGCCATCAAGGCGGCGCGAGTGCCGGTCATGAGGATGGTGGTGATGATGAAGCCGTTGCTGGCCGCCAGCAGGCACACCTTGGCGCTGGTCCGCGCCCGCGCCAGCAGCAGCATGCCGAAGGGCAGCGTGCAGACCACGAACTCGGCGTAGAAGTTGCGGTTGACGAAGGTGGAGCCGGGGTTCGGCCCTTGCGGGAACCAGCCGAAGCCCGCCCAGAACTGCATGGCGGCCCACGACGCGGCGATGAGCGCGCCGAGGTGCACGCCCCAGGCCAGCCAGTTCAGCCGCGCCGGTGTCAGCGTGTTCAGGCCCAGCCAGACCAGCAGGCTGAAGACGAACCAGCGGATCGCCTCGACCCCGCCCAGGTAGGGATGCGACCAGGCCATGCTGCCCAGCGCATAGGCGCACAGCAGCAGGGGCAGCCAGACGATCGCATGCCAGCGCACCGGCTCGCTGCGGGTGCGCAGTTGCAGGAACAGCAGCAGCGCGGCGACCAGGGTGAACAGCGAGACCACGATCGACTTCAGCGTGTCCTGCAGCATCAGCTCGGTGGGCGAACCCACGGCCGGCGCCAGGAACATCATCAGCGCCAGCAGCATCCCCGCCCAGCCATCCCTGGCGGGCTCGGGCGGCAAGGCAGGGGTCGCTGCGGACGCAGGCGCGGCGGCGCGCGCCACGACCGGAGGAGACGCGCGCGGGGTGTCCGGCGCGGGACGGCGTTTGCGGGCCATGGCGGTCAGCGCGCCAGCGGCAGCGCGCGGGTCATGGTGAGGTGCGGAATGCCGGCCTCCTCGAAGGGCTCGCCTTCCGGCGTGAAGCCGAGCCGGGCATAGAAGTCCCTGGCCGTGCGCTGGGCATGCAGCTTCAACACCCGGTCGCCGCGCCGCTCGGCCGCTGCGGCCAGCGTGCGCAGCACCTGTTCGCCGACACGGCAGCCGCGCAGCACCTGGTGCACGGCCATGCGGCCGACCTTGGCCTCCCCGTCACTGGCCGGCAGCAGCCGGCCGGTGGCGACCGCCTGGCCGAGGCGGTTGTAGGCCACGGCATGGAGCGACGTGGCATCGGCCTCGTCCCATTCGAGGTCGGCCGGGATGCGCTGCTCCCGCACGAACACTTCGGTGCGGATGCGGCCGGCGTCGGTGCCCAGCTCCTGCCAGCTGCCGGTCTTCACCTGGAGCATCGCTTCGCCGGCCTCGTAGCCGGTGAGCAACTCGCGCAGCGCCTGCGGCACCGGCCGCGAGGTCTGGGTGGCGGGGTCCGCAAACACGTAGATCAACTCGCAGGTGATGAGCAGCTCTTCGCCGCGGAAGATGGCGCCCAGGAAGGTCATGGAGGAATTGCCGATGCGGCTGCACCGCAGGGCGACGTCGAGCCGGTCGTCCATGCGGGCCGAGGCGTGGAACTCCACCCCCGCCTTCTTCAGGTAGATGTCGCCCTGCAGCAGGTGCATGGCCTCCTCGTACGGCATCGCCAGCGCCCGCCAGTAGTCGGCGACGGCGGTGTCGAAGTACATCAGGTAGTGGGCGTTGAAGACGATCTTCTGCACGTCCACTTCGGCCCAGCGCACCCGCAGGCGGTGGAAAAACCGGAACTCTTCTCTCTTCATGGTGCGAAAGCCCTTTGGAGGGCGGCTGCGGCGTCGGCATGCGCCTGCCGTGCTTGCGGCAGGGCGCGGCCCATCTTGATGAATTCGTGCGTGACACCGCGGTAGATTTCCAGGTCCACGGGCACGCCGGCTGCCCGGAGTTTATCCGCGTAGGCGATGGCGTCGTCCACCAGGGGGTCGCACTCGGCCAGGCCGAACCAGGCGGGGGCCACGCCTTCGAGCTCCGGCGTGTTCAGCGGGGCGAAGCGCCAGTCGTCGCGCTCGCGCTCGTCCACGTACTGGCGGAAGAAGTATTCGATGTGGGCCTGCTCCAGGATCAGGCCCTGGCGGAAGCGGGCATGCGAGGGCGCCTGCTGGCGCGCCGCGCAGCCCGGGTAGAACAGCAGCTGCAGCGCGAGCGGCAACCCGGCGTCGCGGGCCAGCGTGGCGCAGACCGTGGCCAGGGTGCCGCCGGCGCTGTCGCCGCCGACCGCGAGACGGCGCGGGGCTAGCCCGAGGCCGGCGCC
>JAQGMU010000399.1 GCA_028292195.1 Ramlibacter sp.
CAGGCGCAAGCCCGCGCTCCGCGGCCCGCTGACTCGCGGCCGGCGCCGCTGGAGTCCGGCCCGGTGCCGCTGGCGGACCACATCTCGCGCCCGGCAGAACTGCACCCGGCGCCTGGCCCGGCCATTGGCGTCGAAGCCCTGCATCCGGAAGAAGTGATTGCCTTCAAGCGGGCGCTGGCCTCCAGCTTGAAAGGCGAGAAGGCGTTGGCCACTGCGGCGGTCAGGCACCCGCCGGCAGCGGAGCAGAGCTATACGCTGCTGACCGGGTTCGAGGACACGGAGATGGCGGCCAGCGATGACGCGCATTTGAGCGGCACGCAGTACGGCGAATTGCGGTAGCTGGCGTTGGTGGGGTCGCTGCGCGAACCCACCCTACCTGTCGGTTCGTGAACCCGGTCAGTGTCCGCCGAAATGCACGAAGGTGAAGACCTCCAGCCCGCCCTCGCGTAGCCGCACCGATCCACCCAGCTCCGGCAGGTCGACGATCGCCACGCCCTCGATCACCGTCGCGCCCAGTTTCTCCAGCAGCTTCTTGCCGGCCATCATGGTGCCGCCGGTGGCGATCAGGTCGTCCACCAGCAGCACGCGCTGGCCGGGCTGCACGGCATCGGTGTGCAGGTCCACCGTGGCGCTGCCATATTCCAGCTCGTAGGTTTCCTCCACCGTGGTGAAGGGCAGCTTGCCCTTCTTGCGGATCGGCACGAAGCCCACCCCCAGCTCGTAGGCCACCACCGAGCCAAGGATGAAGCCGCGCGCGTCAAGTCCCGCCACCACGTCGGGCCGGCGGTTCATGTAGCGATGCACGAAGGCGTCGATCAGCACGCGGAAGGTCTTGGGGTTCTGCAGCAGCGGCGTGATGTCGCGGAACTGCACGCCGGGGGCCGGCCAGTCCGGCACGGTGCGGATGCGGTTGCGCAGGTACTCGCCGACGCTGGCGTTGAAATCGTCGTCCATCGTTGTCATCCTCGCAGCAGCACTTCCTCCGCCATGGCCAGCGGCTCGGGCTTGCCGGAAAGCACGAGCGTATCCCCATCCTGCAGGGCGGGGTCGCTGTTGGGGTCCACGGTGTGGCCGTTGCCGCGGCGCAGGCTGACCACCCGCACGCCCTGGTCAGGCAGGGCGAAGGTGCTCAGCATCCGGCCGACGCCGCCGGCATCGCTGCTCAGGGTCAGGGTCGCCAGCCGCTCCTGTTCGACTTCCTGCGCCGTGCTGTCGTCGGCGCCGTGGAAGTAGCCGCGCAGCAGGTTGTAGCGGGCGTCACGCTGGTCCTGCACGATGCGGATCACCCGCCGCATCGGCACGCCCACCAGCGCCAGCGCATGGCTGGCCAGCATCAGCGAGCTTTCCAGCGTCTCGGGCACCACTTCGGTGGCGCCGGCGGCCATCAGCTGCTCGAGGTTGTAGTCGTCCTGGGTGCGCACGATCACCGGCACCTGCGGCGCGTGGGTGCGGGCCTTGTCCAGCACCTTCATGGCGCCGGGCACGTCGAGGTAGGTGATGACGAGGGCGGTGGCGCGCGCCAGGCCGGCGGCCATCAGCGCCTGCAGCCGGGTGGCGTCGCCGAACACCACCGAGTCGCCGGCGGCGGCGGCCTGGCGCACCCGGTCCGGGTCGAGGTCCAGCGCGATGTAGGGAATGTTTTCCTGCTCCAGCATGCGCGCCAGGTTCTGGCCGCAGCGGCCGTAGCCGCAGATGATGACGTGCTTGTTGGTATTGATGGACTTGCGGGCGATGTTGGTCATCTGCAGCGACTGCATCATCCATTCGCTGGCCACCAGCTTCAGCACGATGCGGTTGCTCCACTGGATGATGAAGGGCGTGGCCAGCATCGACAGCACCATGCTGGCCAGGATCGGGTTCAGCAGCCGCGGCGGGACCAGGTTCTGCTCCTGCGCCAGCGTCAGCAGCACGAAGCCGAATTCGCCGGCCTGCGCCAGGTACAGCCCGGTGCGCAGCGACACGCCGGTGGAGGCGCGGAACAGCTTGGCGAGCACCGTCACCAGCAGCATCTTGAACAGCACCGGGGCCGTCACCAGCAGCAGCACCAGCTGCCAGCGCTCGAACACCGGCCGCCAGTCCAGCAGCATGCCGATGGTGATGAAGAACAGCCCCAGCAGCACGTCGTGGAAAGGCCGGATGTCCGCTTCCACCTGGTGCTTGTATTCGGTCTCGGAAATCAGGATGCCGGCAATGAAGGCGCCCAGCGCCAGCGACAGCCCGGCCGCCTCGGTCAGCCAGGCCAGGCCCAGCGTGATCAGCAGCAGGTTCAGCACGAACAGCTCTTCGCTCTTGCGCCGCGCCACCAGCGTCAGCCACCAGCGCATCTCGCGCTGGCCGCCCACCAGCAGCAGCGCGATCAGCAAGGTGGCCTTCAGCAGGGCGAGGCCGATCTCGTGCAGCAGCACCTCCGGCGGGCTGCCCAGGGCCGGGATCAGCACCAGCAGCGGCACCACGGCCAGGTCCTGGAACAGCAGCACGCCCATCACCCGCTTGCCGTGTTCGGACTCGAGCTCGAGCCGGTCGGACATCATCTTCACCACGATCGCGGTGCTGCTCATGGCCAGCGCGCCCGACAGCGCCAGCGCAGTCTGCCAGCTCATGCGCCAGGAGGCGGGCAGCCAGGCCGCCAGCAGCAGCGGCCCGAGCGTCCCCGCCACGACGGTCAGCAAGACCTGCGACAGGCCCAGGCCGAACACGTGCGTGCGCATGGCCCGCAGCTTGGACAGGTTGAATTCCAGCCCGATCACGAACATCAGGAACACCACGCCGAACTCGGCCAGGTGGCGGATGCTGGCGGTGTCCTCGGCCAGGGCCAGGGCATTCGGGCCGATCAGCACCCCGACGGCGAGGTAGCCGAGCATGGGCGGGAGCTTGAGCGAGCGGCACAGCACCACGCCCAGCACGGCGGCCACCAGGTACACCAGCGTGAGCTCCAGCGAGGACATTGCCCTATCCTAGCCGCCCGGATCAGCTCGCCCTCTAAAATCCCGGGATGACGCTCGCCAGCCTCCCCGCGCCCCTCGAGGCGCCCCTCCCCCCTTCCGGGTTCGACCGCGGCCGTGCCTTGCAGCTGGCACGTGAGACTTTCGACATCGAAGCCGCCGCCTTGCTGGGCCTGAAGGCCCGCATCGGGGACAGCTTCGCCAGCGCGGTGGAAGCCATGCTCCAGGTGCGCGGCCGGGTGGTGATCATGGGCATGGGCAAGAGCGGCCACGTCGGCCGCAAGATCGCCGCGACCCTGGCCTCCACCGGCACGCCGGCCATGTTCGTGCACCCGGCCGAGGCCAGCCACGGCGACCTGGGCATGATCAAGCCGGTCGACCTGGTGCTGGTCATTTCCAACGGCGGCGAAAGCGACGAGATCACGATCATCCTGCCGGTGCTGAAGCGCATGGGTGCGCCGATCGTGGCCATGACCGGCAACCTGAAGTCGAGCCTGGCGCGCCATGCCGACATCGTGCTGGACAGCGGCGTGGCCAAGGAGGCTTGCCCGCTGAACTTGGCGCCCACGGCCAGCACCACCGCGCAGCTGGCGCTGGGCGACGCGCTGGCGGTGGCGCTGCTCGACGCCCGCGGCTTCAAGGCCGAGGACTTCGCCCGTTCGCACCCGGGCGGCGCCCTGGGCCGCAAGCTGCTGACGCACCTGAGCGACGTGATGCGCACCGGCGACTCGGTGCCGCGCGTGCTGCCGGATGCGAGCTTCCCGACGCTGATGCGCGAGATGAGCGCCAAGGGCCTGGGCGCCTCGGCCGTCGTCGACGACAGCGGCCGGGTGCTGGGCATCTTCACCGACGGCGACCTGCGCCGGCTGATCGAGCAGGGCATCGACCTGCGCGCCATGAAGGC
>JAQGMU010000411.1 GCA_028292195.1 Ramlibacter sp.
AGGGCGGTGTTCATGCTGTCGAAGTCGGGGGCGCTGGCGCCGGCTTGAGCGCTGGGCTTCGCCTGCAGCCCGGGGGCCGGGGTGATGCCGCCTACTTGCGCTTGGCGCGCGGATGCGCGGCGTCGTAGGCCTTGGCCAGGTGCTGGAAGTCCAGCCGGGTGTAGACCTGCGTGGTGGTGATGTTGGCGTGACCCAGCAACTCCTGGACGGCGCGCAAATCACCGCTGGATTGCAGCAGGTGACTGGCGAACGAGTGCCGCAGCATGTGCGGATGCACCGGCGTCGCCAGGCCCGCGCGCACGCTGCGCTGCTTGAGCCGCTGCCACACGGCCTGCGCGGTCAAGCGCGTCCCGTGCCGGCCGGTGAACAGCGCGGGCTGGTCGGCGTGCCTGGTTTCGGTGTTGCGCAGCGCCAGCCAGGTTTCCAGCGCCTGCAGCGCCTTGCGGCCCACCGGCACGCTGCGGCGCTTGCTGCCCTTGCCCAGCACGTGGGCCTCGCCGGCCTGCATGTCGATCCAGCCGCGGGCGCTGGTGCTGGCCAGCGCGTCCAGCCCCACCAGTTCGCCGACCCGCAGGCCGCAGCCATAGAGCAGTTCGACGATGGCGGCGTCGCGCGCCTCCAGCCAGGGGTCGGCCTCGGCCTCGCTGTATTCGGCGAATTGCACGGCATCGTCCACGCCCAGGGCCTTGGGCAGCGGTTTCGGCGCTTTCGGCGCCCGCACGTCCTGCACCGGGTTGCTCTGCACCAGTCCTTCACGACCGAGCCAGGTGTAGAAGCCGCGCCAACCGGAGAGGATCAGGGCGATGCCGCGGCCGCTGCGGCCGGCGCCATGCATCTGCGCCACCCAGCGGCGCACGTGCGCGTTGTGCACGCGTGTGAGGGCAATGTCGGCCTTGGCCGCGTTCTCGGAGAGCTTCCGCAGGTCGAGCGAATAAAGCTCCACCGTGCGGGCGGCCAGCCGCTTCTCGACGCGGACGTGTTCGAGGTAGCGCGCGACCAGGCCCTCGCTCTCGTCCATGTTCAGCGCGGCCTGAGCCTCGACAGGGCCGCGCTCGCCAGTTCGGCGATGTGCTCGAGGAAGTCGGTCGCCATGCCGGCCTGGTAGCGCTGCGGGTCGGGCGAGCCCAGCACCAGCATGCCGAAGGCCTTGCCGGGCCCGTGCAGGGCCCCCGGGCGCAGCGGAATCAGCGCCAACGACAGGGTGGTGCCCGGATCCTCCAGCCAGTTCGCCGCCTCGATGCCGGAGTTCACGCCGCAATAGGGCTGGGTGAGCGAGGCGGCGAAGGTCTTGGTGTCGTCGCTCACGCCCTGGGCGAACGGCTCCTCGGCGTAGCGGCTGTCGACGTCCCAGACCTTCAGCGCCACCTGCGGCACCATGAACTGGTTCTGCAGCTCCGCCACCAGCGTGGCCGGCAGCGCCCGGGTGGACTGCACCAGCAGCAGGTTGCGGGCCCAGCGGTGGATGCGCTCGGAGATCACCATGTTCTCGTTGCCGTGCCGCACCATCTCCATGATGCGCTGCTCCAGCGCCTTGATCTTCTCGCGCAGCATCTCGGCCTGCCGCTCCTGCAGGCTCACCGCGCGGTTGCCGTGCGGGCTGGTCAGCTGCACGGTGGCCAGCAGCTCGGCGTGCCGCACGAAGAAGTCGGGGCTGTTCGCCAGGTAGTTGGCGATGTCGTCTTCCGTGATCGGATTCATCTGGTCCCCCGTCTTCATCGTCATTCGTTCAATTCCATTTCGCCCTCGAATACCGTCACCGCCGGCCCCGTCATGTAGACCGGGGCGTTGCCGCCGGCCCATTCGATGGTCAGCAGCCCGCCCCGCGTTTCCACGTCCACCCGATGATCCAGCTTTCCGAGCCGGATGCCCGCCACCACGGCGGCGCAGGCCCCGGTTCCGCACGCAAGCGTTTCGCCGGCGCCACGTTCCCACACCCGCAGCTTCACCCGGCCGCGGTCCACCACCTGCAGGAAGCCGGCATTGACCCGGTTCAGGAAGCGCGGATGGTGCTCGATCAGCGGGCCCTGCTGCGCCACGGCGGCGTGTTCGACGTCGCCCACCAGCTGCACCGCATGCGGGTTGCCCATGGACAGCACGGCCACGTGGACGATCGCCGAGTCCGCATGGGTGCCCAGCGCCAGGTGCCACAGCTGCCAGCCGCCTTGGGCATGCGGGCTGAGGCCGGCAGGATCGAAGGGGATGGCCGGCAGCTCGAACACCGGCGCTCCCATGTCGACCGTCACCCGGCCGTCGTCGTCCAGCCGCGGCTCGATCACGCCCGACAGCGTCTGCACCCTGAAGCTGCGGCCGCTGGCCAGGCCCTTGTCGGCCACGTAGCGGGCAAAGCAGCGGGCGCCGTTGCCGCACTGCTCCACTTCGCCGCCGTCGGCGTTGTGGATCACGTACTCGAAGTCGACGCCCGGCGCCGGCGAGGGCCGCACCGAGAGGACCTGGTCGGCACCGACGCCGAAGTGGCGGTCGGCCAGCCGGCGGTACTGTTCCGCGCTGAGGTTGAGGCGCCCACGGGTTTCGTCCAGCACGACGAAGTCGTTGCCGGCGCCTTGCATCTTGGTGAAGCGGATGCGCATGCGCGAATTATCGGCCTGGTTTCAGTCGATCGTGATGTTCGCCGCCTTCACCACCTCGGCCCACTTCAGCCGGTTCGCGTGCACGGTGGCCTTGAACTGCTCCGGCGACTCCAGGCGTACGGTGTTGCCGGCCCCTTCCAGCTTGGCCTTCACCTCCGGCATCTGCAGCACCTGCCGCACCGCGCCGTTCAGCTTCGCCACCACCGCGGGGTCCGTCCCCTTGGGCGCGAACAACGCGAACCAGGTGGAGCTGTCGAAGCCCCGGGTGCCGGCGATGCCGCTTTCCGCGATGGTCGGCACTTCGGAAATCGCGGCCACCCGCCTGGCCGTGGTCACGCCGACCAGCCGCACCTTGCCGGCCTTGTACTGGGTCAGCACCGTCTGCACCTGGTTCATGATGCAGCAGGTCTCGCCCTTCAGGATCGCCTGCATCGCCTCCGGCCCGCCCTTGTAAGGTACGTGCACCATGTTCAGGCCCAGGCGCGAGTTCAGCTCGGCGAAAGCCATGTGGGTCCCGGTGCCGTTGCCGGTGGACGCGTAGTTGTACTTGCCGGGGTTGGCGCGCACCAGGTCGACGAATTCCTTCAGCGTCGTCACGTTCATCACCTCGGGGTTGATCGTGAGCACGTTGGAGACGTCGAGGATGGGCGCCACCGGCACGAAGTCGGCCTCGACGTCGAACGGGAGCTTCTTGTACAGGGCCGCGTTGCTGCCGTGGGTCGCCGCAGTGCCGAACACCACCGTGTAGCCATCCGGCCTGGCGCGCGCGACGTATTCACTGGCCACGTTGCCGGCCGCGCCCACCTTGTAGTCGATGATGACCTGCTCCCCCAGCACCTTGCCCAGCGGTTCCTGCAGCGTGCGGGCCACCACGTCGACGCCGGAGCCGGCCGGGAAGGTCATGATGACGGTGACGGGGTGCTGCGGCCAGTCGGCGGCGTTCTGCGCCTGGACGGCGGGCGCGAGGCAGCAGGCGGCCAGCAGGGCGAGGGCGGCGCGGCGGAAGGCGGAACGGTGGATCACGGGGACGACTCCTGGAAAGACGATGCCGTGCATTGTGGCAAGCGCTACCCCCTCCGGGAAGCATGAGCTTATGCCCCGCCTTTCCGTCATCAGTCCGCCTTGATGTTGTTCTCCTTCACCACCACCGCCCAGGTCTCGATCTGCTTGTCGATGAAGGCGCGCGCCGTCTCCGGCGTGCCGCCGATCACGTTGATCCCCTGGCCGGCGAGCTTGTGGGCGATGTCGGGCACCTTCAGCGCCTTGTTCAATTCCTCGTTCATCCGCCGCACGATCTCCGGCGGCGTCTTCGCCGGCGCCAGCACGGCCCACCAGGCCGGGGCGTCGAATCCGGGGTAGCCGCTCTCCGCCACCGTCGGCACGTCCGGCAGCTCGGGCGAGCGCTTGCGGGTGGTCACGGCCAGCGGGCGCAGGCGCTTGCTGTCGATGTGCGGCTTGGTGACGAACACCGAGCCGATCGAAAGCGGCACGTGGCCGGCCACCGCGTCGGTCATCAGCGGGCCGCCGCCCTTGTACGGCACGTGCGTCATCTCCATGCCGCCGTGCTTGCCCAGCAAGGCCATCGCCAGGTGGCCCAGGCTGCCGGAGCCGATGGTGCCGTAGCTCACGTTCTTTTTCGCCTTGGCCGCCGCCACCACGTCGCCGAAGGTCTTGTACTCCGAGCCCGTGAAGGTGGCCAGCACCATCGGCGACGTGCCCACCAGCACCACCGGCGCCAGGTCCTTGCGGGTGTCGTACGGCAGGTTGGGGATGAGGCTCGGGTTGACGCCGTGGGTGTCGAACACCACGGCAAAGGTGTAGCCGTCCGGGGCCGCGCCGGCCACCGCGGCGGTGCCGATCGAGCCGGAGGCGCCGCCCTTGTTCTCCACGATCACGGTCTGCCCCAGCTGCTGCGACAGCTGCGGCCCGAGGATGCGCGCCACCTGGTCGACCGAGCCGCCGGGCGGGAACACCGCCACCAGCCGGATCGGCTGGCGCGTCGGCCAGGCGCCGGACTGGGCATTCGCGGCCAGCGGCGCGGCCGCGGCAAGAAGGACTGCGATGGCACTAAGGGCTGCGCGACGCTGCATGGCGGCTCCGTGATGTAATCGAACGATGGTACGAGCCACCCAGCTTCTCCACGCTCAGCGTGAACCCGCAGTGCCACGGCCGGCAGCCACGGTGCTGCTGCTGCGTGACGGGCCGGAAGGCGTGGAGGTGCTGATGACGCGGCGCTCGGCCACCGCCAGCTTCGCGCCCGGCGCCTATGTGTTCCCCGGCGGCGGCATCGACGCTGCCGATAGCCAGGCGCATGACCTGGCCGCCCGCCGGCCCGGCCAGCACGACCTGCCGCTGACCCAGGCCATCGCCGCCATCCGTGAAAGCTTCGAGGAGCTGGGCATCCTGCTGGCGCGCCATGCCGACGGCCGTCCGGCCACCGGGGAAGACATCGCGCGGCTGGACCGGCACGCGCCCTTCCTGCCACAGTGCCGCGACCGCGGCCTGGTGCTGGCCGCGGACCAGGTCCACGTGCTGGCCCACTGGATCACGGACCGCGACCTGCCGCGCCGCTTCGACGTGCCTTTCCTGGTCGCCCGCATGCCGGCTGGCCAGGTGCCGGTGGCCGACGAGGCGGAGCAGTTCGAGCCGGTGTGGGTGCGGCCGGGCGATGCGCTGGCGCGGCACCACGCCGGC